>CAVGMK010000063.1:0-3721 GCA_963630135.1 Oscillospiraceae bacterium | reverse complement strand
GAGCCGTTCGGTCTTCTCCGCCGCAATCGTCGATATCCGGTTCGCATCGTCGAGCAGCGAATCCGCCTTGCGTAGCGTCCCCATGAGCTTGATGACCAGCGCAATCAGGTAGATAATCAGCACAATGGCCAGAATAATCAGCACAAATATCAGCAGGTCTTTCAGATTCAGCGAAATATTCATTCTCGCGTACCTCCTTGTTCTCTCATTCACCTTCTCTTCTTGCTAAAAATAAACTTCTTCCCGCTCCTATATCCGATGAATCAGCGGGGTGTATTCTCCACCCTGATCTCGCGCTCACCTCGCACCGTAGTGTCCGGGAGCATCCTTCATTTCATCGGAACAGCGCCTCTTGCTATAAGCAAACCTCATCTCTCTCGTATATCCGATGAATCAGCGAAGTGTATTCTCCGTCCTGATCTCGCACCGAAATGTTCGGGAGCAACCTTAGCTCCGGGCCGGCACCTTTGATGCCGTGAATCAGCAGGATGTTAGCTGGTTCCCCGGGATGCGGGGTGACCATCTGCAATTCTTTCGGTTCCAGACGATGATGGCGCATCGCAGTACAGATATCAACCAGGCGATCTGGGCGGTGCACCATGAAGAAGTCACCGCCATCCGGCAGTAGCGATGATGCCACCCGGATAAAGTCCTCGGCCGTCGCCGTCGTCTCGTGACGGGCGATGTATTTACCGGTTGCCGCATTCGGGATGGCGCCACCTCGCCGGAAATATGGCGGGTTGGTTACCACGACGTCAAATAAGTGCTTGGATATGCGGCCAGCCGGCTTAACTGACGATTGCGCCTCCGCTTGGGTTACCGTAGCTTCTGGATTCGGTTCTGTTTCACATTGAGCTTCAGGCGCCTCCGGTTTCTGTTCTGCTTCATACGGAGAAATCGAAGCTTCCGACTTCTCTGCATGTTCGTCTTGCGATGTTTCCTCCGAAGTCCGCCGTATAGCATTCTTCATGTCTAATATATCGGAGGAGATAATTCGGATCCGATGCGTCAAGTGGTTCCGCGCCACGTTCTCCGCAGCTCTCGCCGCCTCCTCCGCCTGAATTTCCACACCTGTAATGGTAGAATTCGGGATTTTGTGGGAAAGAATCAGGGACACAATGCCGCTGCCGCAACCCATATCACAGATACTCGGAGCGAATTGGGCACCTCGCCGATTCGAATCCGCACGGCGAAGGGTATTTCGAATGCCGATGCCGCCGGTCTCCCCAGCCGCAAAAGCCGCCAGGAGAATGGCATCGATTCCGAAGCGGAAGCCCTGCCCCTGAGTCAATTGCAATCCGCCAAATCCGATTTCATCCGGTTGTCCACTCATGCTTCTTCCCATCTCGAACCTATGTCATTTCTCTGTTTTCATCTCACGCTAGCGAACCCATGAATTCCTGTAATAGCACGCGGCTCCGGTCCGTCATTCGCCATCGCTCTCGTTATCCCCTGACGTATCTGCAATCCGGACAGACAATCAGCAGGAGCTAATTCGCACATCATCGGCAGATCTTCCATTCGCGGGTCTTAATCCCGCGTCAGCATCTCTAATCACTTCTCCGCCTTAATCCCGCGTCAGCATCTCCAGTTCCTTCAGGGTCTCGTCATCCAGATTCTCGGCATCCTCATCGTCGATAATCTGGCTCCGCTTGTGGCCCTTGCGGCCTTTCTTCTTCTTACCGCCGGCGTTTCCATTGTTGTTGTTATTGTTATTGTTCTTGCTATTATTGCTATTCTTACCGCCGTTATTGTTATTATTATGAGTTTCCTTCTTCTCGATTCGGCTAATCTCATGCTTGAAATAAGTCGTCATGCCCTGGGAAAGAATCTCCTCGCGGTCGTCCTTATTGCCGTCCTTCGAATCGCTATCCTTCTCGTTGTTCTTCTCGAACATGCGAACGTCGACTTTTCCATTGAACAGATCCACATTCATCACCTTCGCCGGACCATCCGGGGTCATGATGCGTTCACCGACATTCGGCATGCCCTTTCGCAATTCCTGATACGTCTTGTTCTCGAAGTTGAGGCAGCACATGAGTCTGCCGCAGCAACCGGAAATCTTGGATGGGTTCAGCGACAGATTCTGCTGCTTTGCCATCTTGATGGATACCGGCTGGAAGTCGTGAAGCCAGCGGCTGCAGCAGAACGGTCTTCCGCAGATGCCGATGCCGCCTAACATTCTGGCTTCATCCCGAACGCCAATCTGCCGAAGCTCGATTCTCATGTGGAAATGCGATGCCAGGTCCTTGACCAGTTCCCGGAAATCCACTCTGCCATCGGCGGAGAAGTAGAATATTACCTTCGATCCGTTGATGGTATATTCCGCGTCCACCAGCTTCATGTCCAGATTGTGCTTCTTAATCTTGGATTCGCAGACCTTCATCGCGGACTCGCGCTTCGCCAGGTTCTCCCGGTAGTGCGCCAGGTCGTCATCGGTAGCGCGACGCTCAATTGCTTTTAGCGGCGCAACAATTTCCGAATCCTCCACTTCACGGTTCGCAATGGAGATGTGTCCCAGCTCCATGCCGCGGCTGGTCTCCACGATGACCAGCTCGCCCATTCTGTATTGTTCCCCTCTGGGGTCGAAATAATAGGTCTTACTTGCTTTGATAAAACCTACTCCGACAATTTCTGTCATTGATGTTATATCCTCCGTTTCCATATCCCGGAATTCATGGCGATGTCTCGCGATGCAAGGTTCCGGGTCATATCCTTCATTTCAAAATTCTCATTTCGAGATCTTCATTTCCAATTTTTCAACTCGTGAATGTCATTTCACGACCACCGTTCGAGAACTTTCTCTCTAGGTCCCAGCTCCGGAACTTTCTCCCGGGCTTCGCAAATCGCGGCCTTGTCCTAGCTCTTCATCTCGAGGTAGAGGCGTTTGAGGGCCTGCTTCGTTCCCATGTCCAGAAGAAGATCCTTCCGCGCCTCCTCCACGCGAAGCACCAGCTCCACGTCGTAGTCTCGGTTCGCGTGACGCTCCAGCGCATCCAGGAAGCGCAGGGCGTCGTCCGGGGTCTTGATATTCTCGTCGATTTGTTTTCTGTATTGGAAAAAATATTTCTGATTCCAGATGGCCAGCATTTCCGACTCGTCATCCGGAGTCGCCTCGCCGGAATCCCGTAGCGTCACGCACCGGGATTGTACCGTCTGCAGGAGCATCTTGCGGTTGGATACGGCAATCAGGATAACCGTGCCTTCCGGCGGTTCTTCGAGGGTCTTCAGAATCTTGTTCTGGACCACATCACTCAGTGCCTCGCCCTCAAGAATCAGACCGACATTATATTGACCATATGGAGTCAACGCTAGTCGTTGCATGAAAGGAACAGCATCTTCTTTGACACGATATTCGCGCTTGCCGCTCCGCTCCATCCGAACCACATCCTCGTGGCTACCGCTGATGACTCTGCGGCAGGCACTGCAGATACCGCACGGTCTCAGACGGATGGATGGCTCCTCGCAGAGAATCGCCTGCGCGATGCGCTTCATCAGCTGTTCTCTCGCCGGGCCGGCTTCCGCTTCAATGATGTAGGCGTGCGCCAGCGTATGCTCCTGAACATTCTTCCGGATTTCCTCTAGTGCCTGCATGCCTTCGAGTCCTTTCCGTCGCTGGTTGTTTCGCTAAATCCGTTGCCACTGAGTCCATCGTCAGCGCTCTCTGAGAGCTCTTTGCTCATGCGCTCATCGATTTCGTCGCCAATGCACTTATCCGCGC
>CAVGMK010000062.1:0-4932 GCA_963630135.1 Oscillospiraceae bacterium | reverse complement strand
CGATTGCTCACCGCCTGACCACCATCAAGAACGCGGACCGCATCATCGTCCTGACCGAGAACGGCATCCAGGAGGAGGGCAGCCACGACGAGCTGATGGCGCGGGACGGCATCTATGCCCGCATGTATCATATGTACGAACTCTAATACCTAGTAAAAATCATCGGCCACCGGGCTTCCCGGCGGCCGATGTGTCGTTATGCGTATATTTCCGATGATGATACTACACCGGATCGCCATAGGCGTTGATATGGACCGTGCGAACATCCCCAGGGCCGAAGAACTGCTGCGCCTCGAAGGTATCATCGCCCAGGTATCGAATCCGGATATAATCCGCTTCCGTTAGCGCGGTCCGCAGGGCGATGCTGTAGATGCCCAGCGTCTCGCAGTTCGCGGCGTCGTTGTATTCGATGAAGTAGAGGTATTCCCGGTTGTGGCTGCATATATCGACGCCATTGTTATGTGGCCCGAAAATGGCCTCATCCTTCTCGTTCAGCACCCACCATTTGTGCCGGTAATCCATGACGAGCACGTAGCCGTTCGCCATGTAGTAGAGGTCCGGGTAGACGCAGGGGATGATTTCTTTGCCCGCTGCGTCACAGAGGCCATAGAGGCTGTACCCGTCGCCACCGGGCACTTCCTTGCGGATGCTGGTCCGGTAGAGCTCCGGCTGCAGGGACATCAGGTCGATATCGTGGTACTTCGGCGGAATCCGTATCCGGCCATCCGCGTCGATGACGGACACGAAGCATTCTTCCGTCTCCCGGTCCATCTGCGTTCGCTTGAAATGCTTCGTCCCGGGAATCGGTTCGGTGGATAGCACGCGGAATGGCGTGTTGTCCGGAATTCGTAGAATCTGGACCTGCTGACGGATATTTGCCGGCGGCAGGATGAACTGAAGAAGTTCCTCCTTCTCCGGCGCGAAGAAGGCGTCCGAGAGGGAGATGCAGATGGCCGGATTTTCCCCGGACAACACATACATATCCTGAATCTCCATGCCGATATGCCGCTCCTGATGATCAATCGGGTGAAGTGATTCCTTCAGCTCCGGCATGCCTCTTCCGCTTAGCTGAATCTTGCAATGAAGAGAATCGGCGTACCAGATTAAGAGCACTTCGGATTCGGATTCCGAGGAACCGAATTCCAGGTAGTGGAGCCCTTCGGCTCCGCGAAAGCGCCAGTCCCGCAGGATTCTGCCGTGAAGCACGCGAAACACTTCTTCGATGCCCCTGCAAATCTCCCGGTATCCCGAATATTCTCTGGCAAAAATAAGTTCGTAACTGTATTTCATTTTCCGTTTCTCCTCTTTGTTTCGGTGCGATTCCGCCAGGAAGCGAATTCTCCCGCCTTCCACTGGAATGATTCTATCATAGAATGGCCGCAAGAATTGTTAATTTTTAAATTCTATCAAATTAGTAGGAATTACTTGATTTCCTACTAATTTAGTGGTAATTTAGAACGGTGAGTGGAAAGGAGTATTGCTTATGATGGTTTCAACGAAGGGACGGTACGCGTTATTCGTCCTGATTGATCTGGCGAAGCATCAAGGCGACGGCTTCGTGTCGCTGTCCGAGGTGGCAGAGCGTCAGAAGCTCTCGCTCAAATACCTCGAAAGCGTGGTCTCCATGCTGAATAAGGGGGGCCTGCTGAAGAGCTGCCGCGGCAAGAACGGCGGATACCGTCTCAGCAAGGAGCCGGCAGAATATAACATCAATGAGATTCTGCAGCTGACGGAGGGGAGCTTGGCACCGGTGGATTGCATCAAGAACAACGAAGCCGGCTGTGCGAATTCGGAAGGCTGTATGACGCTTCCGCTGTGGGTCGGCATGGACCGCCTGATTGCCAAGTACCTGAAGAATATCACCTTGCAGGATCTGATTGACGGCAACCGCGAGAAGATGCTGGATGTATAAATGAAATCCTTAGGAAAATTTGGGAGAAGAAAGTAATTCCTATTGACTTAGTAGGAATTATATGGTACCTTTATGGAGGTTCGGAAGGAATGCTTCGAAGAGAAGCTTTAATGGCATGCTGATTTCGCGGGCGTTCGCCCGAATCATTTGGGGAAAAGTTTCGTAAGAAGGTTAGAGAGAAGTAATTCAAGGGTAGAGATTCCGAGGACTCTGGAATTATCGAGATTCCGCTAGAATCCGGGAATTCCGAAGTGCCGGAAGACTAGGAAGAGAATAATGTATTTTTAACATATAAGGGAGGGTCGTATGAGAGTATACGCAGACAATGCAGCCACCACATACATGAGTGAGACCGCAATGAACACTCTGGTGGACTGCCTCAAGAACTACAACAGCAATCCGAACAGCCTTCACACCGAAGGACAGATTACAGCGGAGAAGCTGGAAGAAGCGCGCGCGAAGGTGGCCAAGGCCATTAACGCGGCTCGTCCGGATGAGATCTATTTCACTTCCGGCGGAAGCGAAGCGGACAACCAGGCGTTGATTTCCGCAGCGAGAGGGCTGAAGGGCAAGGGCAAGAAGCACCTGATTTCCCTGAACATCGAGCACCATGCCATTCTTCACACACTGAAGAAGCTGGAGAAGGAAGGCTTCGAGGTAACGCTGCTGGCACCGAAGGCGAATGGTATTGTGGACGTCAATGATGTTCGCGACGCAATCCGTGAGGACACCGCTCTGGTATCCATCATGTTCGCCAACAACGAGATGGGCGCCATCCAGCCGATTCCGGAAATCGGTGCGCTCTGCAAGGAGAAAGGCGTGCTGTTCCACACCGATGCGGTACAGGCCGCTGCCCATTTGCCAATCGATGTACAGGCCATGAATATTGACATGCTGTCCATGTCCGCGCACAAGTTCCACGGCCCGAAGGGCGTTGGCGTACTGTATGCGCGCAAAGGTGTTCGTCTGCTGAATATCATCGAAGGCGGCGCACAGGAGAGAGGTAAGAGAGCGGGCACCTGCAACGTGCCGGGCAATGCCGCCATGGCTGCCGCACTGGAAGAGGGCGTTGCCAACATGGAAGAGAATGCCAAGAAGACATCCGCACTTCGGGACCGTCTGATTCAGGGCCTCAGCGACATTCCGCATTCCAAGCTCAACGGTGATCCGGTGAAGAGACTGCCGGGCAATGTCAACTACTCGTTCGAAGGCGTAGAGGGTGAGTCCCTGCTGCTGGCACTGGATGCCGAAGGCATCCGCTGCTCCTCGGGTTCCGCCTGCACCAGCGAATCCCTGGATCCGAGCCACGTGCTCATGGGCATGGGCATTCCGGTGGAAGCCGCCCACGGTTCGCTGAGATTCAGCCTGAACGAAGAGAATACTGAAGAAGAAGTCGATTACATCATCGAGAAAGTACACGAAATCGTGGCGCATTACCGTTCAATGTCGCCATTCTGGGAAGAACTGGAGAAGGGAGAAAGACAACATGTTATATAGTGAGAAGGTAATGGATCATTTCAAGAATCCGAGAAATGTAGGCGAGATTGAAGACGCAGACGGTGTCGGTGAAGTCGGCAATCCGGTCTGTGGCGACATCATGAAGATGTATTTGAAGATTGAGAACGATGTCATCGTGGACTGCAAGTTCAAGACCTTCGGATGTGGCTCCGCCATCGCCACCAGCTCCATGGCCACTGAGCTGATTAAGGGTAAGACCGTGCAGGAAGCCCTGGAGCTCTCCAACAAAGCCGTTGTGGACGCGCTGGATGGACTGCCAGCCCGCAAGATTCACTGCTCGGTTCTGGCCGAAGAAGCCATCAAAGCCGCTCTGGTAGATTATTACACCCGCAAAGGCTTGGAGCTTCCGCCGGAAATCAAGGATTTCCAGCCACACGAAGAATAATAGCTAAAATCAGGCATCTCCCTGCGAACACTTCCGGGGAGATGTTTTTTGTGTGTCCGGCCTTTGCTGAATCGATTCCGGCACGCACCGTCGAATCCTATTCCGTCGCCTATCCGTCGCATGTCCGTGGCATGTTTCGTTGTATATTCCGCGGAAGGATATAGCCGATTTTCCGGATGGGTCGGCAGGCTTTTCGATTGGCGCTCGGGTATTTGGGGAAAGACCGGCAATATCACGAATCCTTTACTTAGGATTCATGTGTATATGCTATAATTAGCAACGTTTGAGATACAAACAGAAAGAGGGTATCGAAATTATGTCACAGAAACGGATTATGAAACTGGCCACGAGAGGGAAGCGCTTTGCTGCCGGAATGATTGATTTCATTCCGATTACAATAAGCATTCTCTATTTGATTTCCGGGCTGATTACCAACTTCATCAGCTACGCGAATCAGGCGCTGAACAGTCTCGATAATTATGATTCTTACTACAACAGCGATCCTTATATCTATCACCATGGAATCTCCGGCGGCACACTCCTGATGTTTCTGATTATCGTCTACCTGATGTTCCAGCTCTACTTCTATTCGAAATCCCAGAGCATCGGCAAAGCGATTATCGGACTTCGCGTGGTGGATGCCACAACCGGGCAGCCGATTGGTTTTGCGAAGATGCTTCTGAGGGAGATTATCGTGAAGAAGGCATCCAGCTCCATTCTCTATCTGGGATACATCTGGATTCTGTTCGATAAATACAACCGGAGCTGGCACGACAAGATTCTGGAGACTTACGTCATCGATGAGAAGCCGGGCAAGGCTTACCCGGGATATGCTTCCTATGGTGGCGGTGCGCCAAATGGCAACATGGACCCGAATGGTGGCGCCGGTGTGGGAACCGCATCGAACAACATTTCTTCGAATGGCGACTTCTATGCAAACAGTAGCTCCTATACCGGTGGGAATCCATCACAGAATAGCGGCTCCTATACCGGTTGGAACACCTCTTACGGTAGCGGTACGAATACCAATGCCGGATACGGCACCGGAGAGGCCGGAGCCGCAGTAAGCGCAAATACCACCAACACCGTTAACCCACGCGATGAAATCCTGCGGAAT
>CAVGMK010000061.1:0-20940 GCA_963630135.1 Oscillospiraceae bacterium | reverse complement strand
TGCTTGCTTGGCATTAAGAATCGTCAGCTCCTGGATGAGTGTTTCCTGATGACGCTGGCGACACTGGGCGCCTTCATCACCGGCGAATACAGCGAGGCGGTGGCAGTAATGCTGTTCTATCAGGTGGGAGAATGGTTCCAGAGCTTCGCGGTCGGTAAATCCCGTCAGTCCATTACGGAGCTGATGGACATCGCCCCGGACTTCGCCAATGTGGAACGGGAAGATGGCACGGTGGAGGAAATTGATCCGGAGGAAGTTGAAATCGGGGATATCCTGGTGATTCGCGCCGGGGAGAAGATTCCGATAGACGGCACCGTTATCGAGGGAAGTAGCATGGTGAACACGTCGGCCTTGACCGGCGAATCCGTGCCGAGAAGTGTCGGCGTATCCGACATGATTATTTCCGGTTGTATCAACGGCGATGGACTGCTCAAGGTCCGGGCGGAGAAGAAATACGAGGATTCGACGGTGGCCCAGATTCTGGAACTGGTGGAGAATGCTTCCTCCAAGAAATCCAGGACCGAGAACTTCATCACCCGCTTCGCCCGCTATTACACGCCGATTGTTGTAGGCGGTGCGGTGCTTCTGGCACTGGTTCCACCGATTTTCGTCGGAAACTGGTTGAACTGGATGATGAGAGCCTGCACCTTCCTGGTTATTTCCTGCCCGTGTGCGCTGGTCATCTCGGTACCGCTGTCCTTCTTTGGCGGCATTGGTGCGGCATCGAATATCGGTGTGCTCGTGAAGGGCTCCAACTATCTGGAACAGATGGCTAGGCTGGATACCGTCGTATCGGACAAGACCGGCACATTGACAGAGGGTGTGTTCAATGTGACCCGCGTCATCCCGGTAGCCGGCATCGAAGAGAAGGATGTGCTTCGGAAGGCGGCGTTGGTGGAGAGCTTCTCCACACACCCGATTGCGAAATCCATTCTCCGCGCATACGGCGAGGAAATCGATTCGGATGCAGCAAAGGATGTGCAGAACGTGACCGGTCAGGGCATGATAGCGGAAGCGGAAAGGCATACGTTGTACGTTGGAAACAAGCGGCTTCTGGCCGAGAACCATATTCCGTTCGAAGAGGTTTCCGATGATACATCAACGATTGTCTATGTGGCGGAAGACGGGAAGTATCTCGGTGCTATCCTGATTTCCGACCGCATCAAGGATAGCGCGGTTCGCGCCGTCCAGGAGATGAAGCGGGAAGGCGTTCGCCGTATCGTGATGCTGACGGGAGACCGCCGCGGTATTGCGGAGGCCGTCGGCAGGTCGCTGGAGCTGGATGAAGTGCGGGCAGAGCTGCTACCGGCAGACAAGGTGCACGCGGTGGAAGAGCTGCTAGGCCGGATCGGGGATGGAAGCAGGAAGAAACTTGCTTTTATCGGAGATGGAATTAATGACGCGCCGGTACTGTCCCGGGCCGATGTGGGAATTGCTATGGGTTCCATGGGTTCGGATGCGGCGATTGAAGCGGCGGATGTGGTCATCATGGACGACGATATCATGAAGATTCCGCGGACGATTCGGATTGCGAAAGCGACGGTGGCGATTGCGTACCAGAACATCGTGTTCGCGCTCTTCATCAAGATTCTGTTCCTGATTCTGGGTGCGCTCGGCATCATCGGCATGTGGTGGGCGGTGTTCGCCGACGTCGGTGTGGCGGTCATCTGCATCCTGAATTCCATGAGAATGCTGAATCGGCGGGGTTTGTGAGAAAAAGCCTTGCGGCAGGCATAGAATTGTGGTATATTACGAATATACGTTAGCGCTTGGAAGAGTGGGCATTGGCCCACTCTTTCGTTTGTGTTTGATACTTTTTCGGAGGAAGAATGGCGAAAGAAGATGTGACCGGCCGCGTGCGGGAGATTCTGGACGGATACCTCGACGGCAGGGATTTGGAAGTGTACAACGTGGAGTACCGCAAAGAGGGACCGGATTGGAAACTCAAGGTGTTCCTGGACAAGCCGGCAGACTGCGAGCAGGAATACGTGAATATCGAGGAATGTGAGGACGTGAATCGGTATCTCAGCGATCAGCTGGATGCAATCGACCTGATTGACCGCAGTTATACCATCGAGGTCTCTTCTCCGGGAATGGACCGTGAGCTCCTGTTCGACAAGGATTTCGAACGGTTCCGGGATAGAATCGTGGAAGTGCGTCTCTACGAGCCGGTGAACGGCAGCAAGAATCTGGAAGCAACGCTTCTTGGGCGCACAGCGGAAGATGTGATTCAATTAGATGTGGAGGGAGAGATTTTGGAAATCCCGCACAGCAAGATTTCCAAAATCAACCTCGCAGTTATTTTTTAGGAGGGTGAAATGAACAAGGAATTTCTGGACGCGCTGAACGATCTGGAACGGGAGAAGAACATTTCCAAGGAAGACATCATCTCGGCGATTGAGAAAGCCGTAAAGACTGCTTACGAGAGAAATTATGGTAAGGATCAGATGGTGGACGTCGTGGTTGACCGTGAATCCGGCGAAGTGATGGTACTCCTGAGCAAGGAAGTGGTGGAAGAGGTCATGGACGACGCCATTGAGGTCTCTCTGGAAGAGGCCCAGTCCTACGACGAAAGATATGAAGTTGGTGATTATGTTCAATACCGCATTGACCCGAAGGATTTCGGCCGAATTGCGGCGCAGACAGCGAAGCAGGTTGTGGTGCAAAATATCCGCGAGGCGGAGAGAAACAACACTTACAACGAATTCATCACATTGAAGGAACAGCTCGTTACCGGACGTGTGGAGAGAATAACGGATAGCAGAGTCTACGTATCCATCGGCAATATCGAGTGCTCGCTGACCAAATCCGAACAGGTCCGTAACGAGACACTTCACATCGGTCAGTACGTGAAGCTGTATCTGATGGATGTGAAGAAGACACCGAAGGGAACGCAAATCTTCGTATCCCGTTCCCATCCGGGACTGGTTCGCGAGCTCTTCCGGTTGGAAATTCCGGAAATCGCAGATGGCACGGTGGAAATCATGGGTATTGCCAGAGAAGCCGGTTCCCGTACCAAGATTTCCGTCTATTCTCACGATGAGAACGTGGATCCGGTCGGTGCCTGCGTCGGCAACCGGGGTGCCCGTGTACAGTCCATCGTGGACGAGCTGAATGACGAGAAGATTGATATCATCGTCTGGGATGAGAATCCGACCGTTCTGGTCAGCAACGCCCTTCGTCCGGCATCGGTAGAAGCGGTATATGCGGACGAAGAGCGCAAGACCGCCATTGCGGTTGTGCCGGAACAGCAGCTCTCGCTGGCCATCGGCAGAGAAGGTCAGAATGTTCGCCTGGCAGCCAGAGTCAGCGGATGGAAGATTGATATCAAGAGCAGAGCGCAGCTGGAAGCCAGCGGTTTCGACTTCGATGAATATACGGATGAGGATGAAGCGCCGGAATTCGAAGAGAATGAAGTAGCGGAGACCGAAGCGTTAGAGACCGAAGCAGAAGAAGCAGTAGAAGCCACGGAAGGTGAAGCGGCTACGAATGAAGATACTGAGAGCAAAGCGGCTACAGAGGATGAAGCAAGAGCAGAGGATGCCGATGCCGAAGAGGCGACCGAGGTAACCACCGCGGATTCCGCAGAGGCAGAAGAAAGCGCCGGCGAAGAAGAATAGACAGAAGGTGATTGCATGAAAGATCGAAAGACACCGATGCGCCGATGTATCGGATGCAGAGAATCTTTCCCGCAGAATCAGCTGATTCGCATGACGCTGCATGATGACGAAATTCATGTGGACCGGAAGGGCAAGAGCCCCGGAAGAGGCGTCTACCTCTGCAGGAAAGAAGATTGCATCGAGAAAGCGCGGAAAAGCAAAGCCTTACAACGAAATTATAAGAGAGAATTCAGAATAGAAATAACAGATGCCGCCTTTGACGAGGCTCTGGCGTTTGTGAAGGAGGTAGTGAATGGCGAAGAAGAAAGTATCTGAAATATTGACAGAGCTTGACATTACGTTTCAGGAACTGAAGCGCAATTCCGACAAGCTCGGCATCCACATTGCCAGCGAGGGGGATAGCGTGGAAGGTGCGGACGCCAACCGAATCATCAGCACCATCAACATGCTGAAGGGAAATGATAATACCCAGCTTCGTTCTCAGAAGCCGAAGATTAAGGCAACGCCAATTCTGAACAAGCCGATGGGCATGCCGGCGAAGAAAGCCGAGCCGAAGGCGGCGCCGGTAGCGAAGGCAGAGCCGAAGGCCACACCGGCACCGAAGGCCGAGGACGAGGAGAAGGCGGCATCGAAGCTCGAAGCCGAGAAGCCGCGCGGCCTCAAGATTATCAAGAAGGCGGAGACCGTAGCCGCTGAGGCGAAAGAAGCCGAAACGAAGGCTGCAGAGGCGAAGAAGAAGGAAGCCAAGAAGGCGAAGGCCGCTGACAAGCCGGCAGATAAGCCGTCAAAAGCAAGTGCCGCCCCGGAATCCGCTTCCGAGGAGCCGAAGAAGGACGCACCGAAGAAGGCTTCGAAGAAAGACGAAGCGCCGAAGGTAGATGCCAAAGCTGACGCACCGAAGGCGGAAGAGAAGAAAGAAGAGAAGAAGGAAGAATACGTGAACGCACCGAATAAGCCGATGCGTTTCAAGAAGGTATTCGACGTCACAAAGGATGCGCAGCCGAAACAGGAAGGCGGCTCCGGCCGTCGATCCTCGGATGGAAAGAAAAATGACCGTCCGGGTAGAAAATCCAAGGATGGATCCAAGGACGGACAGGGCAGAAGAGACGGTGGAAACCGGGGTGACCGGAATGATAGAAGTGATCGCAATGATCGTCCGGCACGGAAGTCTTCCGGTGCGCCGGCAGCTGAAGTACCATCCACCGAATCCGGCAAGAAGAGCAAGACCAAGAGCAAGAAGTTCTTCGATCATAAGGATAAGAATAATGATGATCGCAAGGGCGATCGCTTCGGCAAGCAGGGCCGCCATGAAGGAAACGGCGGTGGTAAGAATTCCCGTTACTTCGACGAGAATTCCCTGGAGAAGCAGACCAAGCACAGAAAGAAGAAAATCATCAAGAACAATGAGCCGGATGTGGATATTGAGGAGCTGCTGCCGGAAGGCACTATCGCGGTAACCGTTCCGATTACCGTTGCCGGCTTGGCCGAGCAGGCGGAGATTTCGGCCACTTCCATCATCATGGCATTGATGAAGCTGGGCATTATGGCTACGCTCAACCAGACCATCGATAAGGATGTCGTAGAGATGCTGGCCGAAGACTTAGGCATCAACGTTGTCGTGACGGAAGAAGTGGAAGAGGAACCGGAAGAAGGTCTCGACCTTCACGAGGATGCCGAGAGCGAGCTGAAGCCGAGAGCACCAATCATTACCGTTATGGGTCACGTTGACCACGGTAAGACATCCCTCCTGGATGCCATCCGTAACACCAACGTTACCGCAGGCGAGTCCGGTGGTATTACACAGCATATCGGTGCTTCGGAAGTCAACATCAACGGCAAGAAGATTGTATTCCTGGATACACCGGGACACGAAGCATTCACCACCATGCGTGCCAGAGGTGCGCAGATTACGGATATCGCGGTACTGGTTGTTGCCGCCGATGACAGCGTGAAGCCGCAGACCATCGAATCCATCAGCCATGCCAGAGCAGCGAACGTGCCGATTATTGTTGCCATCAACAAGATGGATAAGCCGGGCGCCAATCCGGACAAGGTCAAGAAGGACCTGGCGGACCACGGCGTACTCGTCGAGGACTGGGGCGGAGATGTAATCAGCGTACCGGTATCGGCGAAGAAGGGCGAAGGAATCACCGACCTTCTGGAGATGATTCTCCTGCAGGCTGAGATGCTGGAACTCAAGGCCAACCCGGATCGTCTGGCCATGGGTACCGTTATCGAGGCCAGATTGGACAAGTCCAGAGGTCCGATTGCCACCTTGCTGGTGATGAACGGAACCCTCAAGACCGGACAGAGCGTCGTTGCAGGTACCTGCTCCGGTAAGATTCGTGTCATGACCAATTTCAAGGGCGACAAGATCCGCAAGGCAGGCCCGGCAACCGCGGTAGAGATTCTTGGTCTCTCCGACGTACCGATGGCCGGCGATGCATTCAATGCGGTGAAGGACGATAAGATTGCGAGAGAAATCGCCAGCAGCCGTGCCGAGAAGATGAGAGAGGACGTCCTGGCGAAGAACGCCAGCATGACGCTCGACAAGCTCTTCTCGCAGATTCAGGAAGGCGAAGCGAAGGAACTGAACCTGATTATCAAGGCCGACGTACAGGGCTCAGTGGGCGCAATCATTTCCTCCCTCGAGAAGCTCGATACACCGGATGTTCGCATCAATGTCATCCACTCCGGCGTTGGTACCATCACCGAATCCGATGTCATGCTGGCGGAGACATCCAACGCGATTATCATTGGATTCAACGTTCGTCCGACAACGGCAGTTACCAACCAGGCAGCGGATGCGGATGTCGAGATCCGTACCTACCGCGTCATCTACGATATCATCGATGAGATTTCCGATGCCATGAAGGGCATGCTGGATCCGGAATACAAAGAACAGATTCTGGGCAAAGCCGAAATCCGCGATACCTTCCGTGTACCGAATGTCGGCACGGTCGGTGGTGCTTACGTCACCGAGGGTAAGATTCAGAGAAACGCACAGATTCGTCTGGTTCGCGATGGCATCGTCATCCACGAGGGCCTGATTTCCTCGCTGAAGAGATACAAGGACGACGCCAAGGAAGTGGCTACCGGTTACGAGTGCGGTCTCGGCATCGAGAACTACAACGATATCAAGCCGGGCGATACCCTGGAATGCTTCGTCATGGTAGAGGTAGAGAGATAATATGGGCAAAAATCATCGTATCGGACGCGTGTCCGAAGAAATCAAGAAGACCATCAGCAAGATGCTGGTGCACGGCATCAAGGACCCGAGGCTGACCTCCCGGATTATCACGATTTCCGGCGTGGATGTGACGAATGACGGCAGCTTTGCCACCGTCTACATCACGCCGCTGACCCTGTCGGACGAGGACAAGGAGGCAGTGAATCGCGAGGTCCTGCAGGCCTTTAACCACGCGAAGGGGACCTTTAAGCAGCAGATTGGTAAGGACATCAAGATGCGCCATGTGCCGGAGCTCATTTTCAAAATCGACTCCTCCATGGATTACGGCCGTCACATTGACGCCCTGATTGATGAAATCCACGGAGAAGACGCCGATGAAGACCATGAATAATCAGACGGTAGCAGCAATGAACAATTCTTATCAAGAAATAGCACAGAGAATAAAGGCGGCGAATCATATCATTATTCTGCCGCACGTGAACATGGATGGCGATGCCCTAGGCTCGTCATCCGCTCTTTGCATGGCGTTACGCGTGCTGGGCAAGAAAGCCGTCATCCTCATCAGCGAGCCGGTTCCGTCGAACCTGGATTTCCTCGCGGGGGATCTGACCGCTACGGCGCCAGACTTCGAACCGTCGCTGGCTCTGATGGTGGACTGCGCGGGACTGAAGCGCATTCCGGGGCGGGAGGATTACTTCCGGAATGCTCCGCTAAAAGCAATCCTCGACCACCATGGCGTTTCCGATGAAACAGCAGAGGCGGACTTTGGCCGGGTGGAACCGGACGCAGCCGCTGCCGGCGAGGTGGCGGCGCTACTGATTCAGGCGT
The DNA here is from genome assembly GCA_963630135.1 of Oscillospiraceae bacterium. Taxonomy (GTDB): domain Bacteria; phylum Bacillota; class Clostridia; order Peptostreptococcales; family Anaerovoracaceae; genus Mogibacterium_A. The sequence continues at coordinate 13,302 of CAVGMK010000061.1, read as the reverse complement.
TGGGCGTGCCGTATACCCTCGAGATGGCGGAGGCTATTTTTGCCGCCATTACGACGGATACCGGAAATTTCCAGCATGCCAATACGACGCGGCGAACCCACGAGATTGCCGCATCGCTGTATCAGGTGCCGGGTTTCGACAGCAAGAAGGTCAGCAATCTGATCTACAACCGGAACTCACTTCGCTCTATCCGCCTGCAGGGAATGATGATGAGCAGCATTCGCATGTATGGGGACAACCATATTGCTATCGGCCGCGTGACACAGGCGATGTTACAGGAAGCCGGATGTGACCTCTCGGAGACGGAAGGCTTCGTGCAGAATATCATGAGCATCGACGGAGTGGAAGTCGGTTGCCTCCTGAAGGAAGCATCGCCGGAGTCCGTTCGCTGCAGCCTTCGCTCCCGCTCCTTTGTGAACGTCGCGAATGTGGCAACTTCATTTGGCGGCGGCGGTCATATACTGGCGGCAGGCTGCACGATTTCGGATTATATCGATGAAGCCGAGAGAGTCATCGCCGAGGCGCTATCGAAGCAGCTTCGGGAAGACCGGGAGAGAAATAGATAACCATGCGGGAAAATGGAATTATTAATATTAACAAGCCGAAGGACTGGACATCCCAGGATGTCGTCGCAAAGCTTCGCGGACGCCTCCACACACGCCGCGTCGGCCACACAGGTACACTGGATCCGATGGCGACGGGCGTGTTACCGATTTGCTTCGGGAAAGCGACCCGTATCATCGAATACTACGATGACGATTTCAAGACGTACGAAGCAGAGATGATGCTCGGCGTTCGGACAGACACATTAGACGTCACCGGAGAAGTGCTCGAGACGAAAGAGGTGGCGGTGTCGGAAGAGGAAATCCGGGGCGCGGTCCTTTCTTTTGGCGGATGGATTACACAGATTCCACCGAAATATTCGGCCCTCAAGGTGAACGGGCGGCCGCTCTACAAGTACGCGCGGGAAGGCGTGGACGTGGATGTGAAGGTGAAATCACGGAAAATCTATATCGACGATATCGAGGTACTGTCCGTGGATATGGCGGAGCACCGGGTGGCTTTCCGGGTGCGCTGCTCGAAAGGGACGTACATCCGGACCATTTGCGACGATATCGGGCAGATGCTGGGATGCGGCGCGGTGATGACGGCTCTTCGGCGGACGGCCTCCGGGTGCTTCGGCATCGAGGAGGCGCTGGCGCTTCCGGACGTGCTGGCGATGAGTGATGAAGAGCTGGAAGTCCGGATTATGCCGATGGAGGATTCGTTGGTGCATCTGGGTCGCATTCGGCTCAAGAGCATGGCGTCAGTGCCATTCTATCAGAACGGCCGAGATATCGATGAGGGGTATTTCATCATCGAATCCGCGCCGGCGGTGCCGGAGATCTTCCGGGAGACTTCGCGGCTTCAGAAGATGTACCGGGTGATGGATCCGGATGGGAATTTCCTTGGCATCTCCCGCCTGGAGAATCACGTGCTCTATCCGGAGAAGGTGATTCGGTAGAAGGCAGAGGATGCGATGAAATTGGAATAACAGATGGTGTCATGGGACATCGAAGCGCCGGTGTGGCTGAAACTCAGCGATTCCAGCAAATAGCCTTGTCTGTGGCTTGAAGTCTCCGTGGCTGTAAGGAAACCGCATCGCCGGGATTCCAGAGATTACAGAGACAGTAGTGTAACATAACGATAATACAGAAGGGACAATTCATGGAAGTAATCCGTTCACTGGAGGATTATACAATGGAAGATGGTACCGTGGTTGCGCTGGGAAATTTCGACGGTGTCCATATCGGACATCGTGAGATTCTGCTTGCCGCGGTGAGAAAGGCGGTTCGGAACCATTTGATTCCGATGTGCTTCACCTTCTCGACGCATACAAGGAAGGAAGTCAGCCTGATTTGCACGGAGGAAGAGAAGCTACACCTCCTGGAATCGCTGGGCATTCAGGTCGTCGTGGATATTCCGTTCGATGAGACGATACGTAACACGAGTGCCGAGGATTTCATTCAGCATATTCTGGCGGAGAAGCTTCATGCCAGGGCCATTTGTTGCGGCTTCAACTTCCGCTTCGGTCGGATGGCCAGCGGGGATGTCTCATTGATGCAATCGATGGGAAGCGAACTGGGCATGGATGTGCTGGTGAATGAACCGGTCTACGTGGACAGCCAGGTGGTCAGTTCGACGCTGGTTCGTCGCATGATTACGAATGGAGAAATGGAAGAGGCAGCGGTCTGCCTCGGCCGGAATTTCTACTGTACCGGTTATGTGACGCATGGCAAGAAGCTGGGCAGCCGAATCGGTTATCCGACGGCGAACGTGTTGTTCGAATCCTACCGGATTGCCCCGCCGAACGGGGTATATTTCACGCTGGCCCGAATCGGGGATGCGGTATATCCGGCGATTACGAATGTCGGCGTCAAGCCGACCGTCGGCGAGTTCGATAAATCCATCGAGACTCATATATACGGATTGGATAAAGACTTGTACGGTCAGTTCATCACCATCGAATTTCTGAAGTGGGAACGGCCGGAACAGAAATTCGAGACGGTGGAAGCCCTTCGGGCGCAGATTCAGCAGGATTATGAGCGCGGGCTGAGCTATCATCAGCGGCACGGATTTTCGGAGTAATTGCTTGGAGTGGTTGTGGTAACCACCATGCTTCACCCATGTATCCCATCCTGCTGTATTCTGTCAGAAATTCTGTCGGATTATGGATATGTCCCGACGCATCGGAGATAGGGAATAGCGCCGATAGATATAAATACTTGATGTAGCCATTGAAACATAGCACTATTATCCCATCATGATGTAATTCTAGCACATCATGGATATATCCCGACGCGACGGAATAGGGAGTAGAACCGATAGATATAAATATTTGATATAATCATTGAAATATGGCGAAGAATTACTGCTACCGGAAAGAGGAAGGAAGCTATGCCGAGTATTCATATTGAGAACGAGAATAAAATCATTTCGTGCCTTCCCGGCGATAATTTGCTGGAAGTGCTTCGGCGGCAGGGCATCGATGTCGGTGCTGCCTGCGGCGGCAAGGGGACCTGCGGGAAGTGTAAGGTCTTAGTGGATGTTTGCTCTATAGAAACGAGAGCGGCAGAATGGATTGAGAAGGAAGATACCGGAACAGAGTCTGATACCGAGAGAGCAAAAGGCTTGGCTTCTGAATCGGTGACATCCGAATCAGAGATAGCTGGATTCAGGACATTCGGATTCGATGCGTCCTCCGCATCCGGAATAGAAGGGATGGAAGCATCTTCCTTGGAAGCAGAAGGAAGCTTCCCGGTTACAGAGACGGAGAAGCGCTTCCTGACACCGGAGGAAATCGGCAAAGGCATTCGCCTGGCCTGTCAGGTTCGCGTGCGGGAGGACCTTCGTGTGACGATTCCGGCGGCGAAGTCGGAAATCCAGGCCTTGACGGATGGATTTTTGCCGGAATATCCGAAGGATAACCTGGGAGATTCCGGTGAATACGGCATTGCGGTGGACATCGGGACCACGACCATCGCCTGCTGCCTGGTGGATTTGGCGAGCGGAGCGCTTCGGCGGCGCGATTCCGGTCTGAATCCGCAGACGGCGTACGGGCTGGATGTGTTGACGCGAATCAGTTACGAACAGAGCCATCCGGCGGACGGCGTGACGGTGCTGCAGTCCGCCGTAGTGTCCGGGCTGAATGAGATTATTCGGCGGCTGTGCCGCGCCGAAGGTATCGAGCCCGCTGCGGTGACGCGGATTTCCGTCAGTGCCAATTGCACGATGATGCACATGCTGCTCGGCGTGAATGCGGAGTCGATTGGTCGGACGCCATTTCGACCGGTTTTCACCGAGGCACGGGAGCTTGAGGCATCCGAAATAGGGCTGATTACCGGGAACGCGGCGCTCTACTGCCTGCCTTCCGTCTCCTCGTACATCGGCGCGGATATTGTGGCCGGCGCGTATGTGTGCGGCCTTCGGGAATGCCGCGGCAATGTGATGTTCATCGATATCGGAACCAACGGAGAGCTGGTGCTCTCGCAGAGCGGACAGATGAATTCCTGTTCCTGTGCGGCGGGACCGGCGCTGGAGGGAATGAACATCCGGTGTGGAATGCGAGGCGAAGATGGGGCGATTCAGCACGTGGTGATTGAGCCGTCCGGGATTCAGCTCGATGTGATTGGAAATACGGAGCCGAGGGGCATTTGCGGGAGCGGTATTCTCTCGGCATTAAGAGAGCTCCTTCGAATCGGTGTGGTGCGGAAAAGTGGCGTCTTCATCCGGAAGGAACGCATCCCGGAGGGGGATTTCCGCGCGAATCTGGTACAGGTGGATGAAGAGGGCAGACGCTATGCGGTGCTCTATTCGGGAAATTCGCATCCATGGCCCATTCCGGCTTCTACAGAGGAGGCGGCGGGCGCAAGATATGAAGCTGAAGTCTCACGGAATACAGAAAATACAGGAAAACCGGAAAGACCATGGAATCCGGCAGGTGGGAGCACGGAAATCTGCGTGACGCAGAAGGATATCCGCCAGCTGCAGCTGGCGAAAGGCGCTATTCTCTCCGGTTTCCGAGTGCTTCTCCGGAAGGCCGCGCTTACACCGGAGGAATTGGATGAAGTCATCGTGGCCGGACAGTTCGGCGCCCATGTCGGAGAAGAGGATCTGACGGGAACCGGCATTCTCCCGGGCTGCCTCAAAGACCGGATACGGTATGTCGGAAACACCGCCCTGACCGGCGCGGTGATGACGCTACTCTCGAAGGAAGTGCGCGCCTCGATGGAAGAGCTGGCGGGCATGATTCAATATACGGAGCTGGGGGAGACGAAGGATTATACCTTCCTCCTGGCGGAATGCATGGAATTTCCGGATGCGTAAGTAGCGGATAGGATATCATCAGATGAGGGATAATCGGGATCAGAAGAGATTAGAAGAGAAGAATCGAATCGCCGGCGAGGCATTGCAGGCAGCGAAAGATCGAATCGTTGCCGGTATGCGTTTCCTCGACCCGGCGGTTTTTGCGCTCTCGGATTCGCCGGAGGAGACGGAAGGACTTATATTCTGCACCGATGGACGCCGGCTTCACTACTCGGCGAATTACATTCTCTCCTGCTGCACCGGGGGCCTCCGCGAACTGACGCACCACTACCTGCACATGCTTCTGCATTGCATCTTTCGCCATCATTCTGTGTCCGAGAATATCGACCGGCTGAGCTGGAACCTTGCCGCCGATGTGGCAGTAGAAGCACTCATTCAGTCCTTCGGAATGAGTCAATTCGAGAGCGACGGAAGCGTCGAGCGCGAGAAATACATTCGTAAATTTCGGACGGCTGCCGGCGGGGTCTCCGCAGAGCGGCTGTATCGGTATTTCCGTTCGCCGAACGTCAAAGACAGCGACCTGCTAGAGCTGGAAGAAATCTTCCGCGTGGATAGCCACAACCTGTGGTATGGCAGGAAGCAAATGCCATTCCGGATGAATCCAGAAGAGGAAGAGGATAAAGAGAACTTGGAAGGCGATTCCGAGAAAACGGAGGAGAATTCGGATACCGGAAACGAAGCAGAGACCGAGCCGCAGACAGAAGACGAGAATAAAGAAGAGAGCGTAGAGGAAAACAAAGAAAATCGCAAAGAGGAAGATATAGACGAAGAGGACAGAGAAGCGCAAGAACGCGAGGATCAGACGGAGCGAGGCAGCCACGATAAGAAGGATACTGAAGAAGACCGGGATGCCGATTCGCCGGACTGGGACCAGATTGCCCAGATGGTGAAAATCTCCCTGGGAGCAGAGCATTCCGGCCGCGCTGAACGCACGGACCGACCGGCATGTCGATTACAGCACGTTCCTCCGGAAATTTGCCGTCCGAAGAGAGAATCTCAAGGTGGACGATAACGAATTTGACTATATCTATTACACCTACGGACTTCAGGTATATGGGGATATGCCGCTGGTGGAACCGCTGGAGTATTCGGACGAGAAATCCATCCGGGATCTGGCCATCGTCATCGATACATCCGCGTCGACCGAAGGAGAACTGGTGGAATCCTTCATCCGGCGCACCTTCGATATGCTGACCGGAAGCAGCGAATTCAAGAATCGCTTCAATATCCACCTGATTCAATGCGATTCCAAGGTGCAGTCGGATCAATTGCTCCGGTCGAAGGAGGACATTCGCACGTTCATGGATCATTTCGAGATTCGGGGATTCGGCGGGACGGATTTCCGCCCGGCATTCCAATATGTGAATACGCTGCTGGAAGAGGGGACCTTCCGGCGACTGCAGGGGCTCCTGTACTTCACGGATGGCAAAGGCATCTATCCGAAACGGAAACCCCGCTATGACACGGCATTTATTTTTGAAGATGAAGAATCCGCAGCGGCGGCGGAAATTCCGTCCTGGGCGATGAAAGTGGTATTGGGAGGTCACAATGAATATTGAGAAGGCCAAGAAACAAGTGAAATACGCGGTGGTATCCTATCTATCCAAGGATGAATTCGGGGAATACCGGATCCCGGTGGAGCGGCAACGGCCAATCTTCCTGATGGGTCCGCCGGGAATCGGCAAGACCGATATCATGCGGCAGATTGCGGAGGAGATGGACATCGCGCTGGTGTCCTATTCCATGAGCCATCACACCCGGCAGAGCGCGCTGGGTCTGCCGTTCATCGCGACGAAGGAGTACGGCGGCAAGGAGTACCGGACGACGGAATATACCATGAGTGAGATTATTGCCAGCGTGTATGACGTGATGGAGGAGACCGGAAAGAAGGAGGGCATTCTCTTCCTGGATGAAATCAACTGCATTTCGGAGACGCTGGCGCCGTCCATGCTGCAGTTCCTGCAATATAAGGTGTTCGGGCGGCATCGCGTGCCGGCAGGCTGGGTGATTGTCACCGCCGGAAATCCGCCGGAATACAACAATTCGGTGCGGGATTTCGACCTCGCGACGCTGGACCGCCTGAAGAAAATCGATGTCGAACCGGACTTTGGCGCATGGTGGAATTATGCGCAGAACGAGGATGTGCACACCGCGGTGTTGACCTACCTCGAGATTAAGAAGGACGATTTCTATTCCGTGCAGACGACGGTGGATGGACGGGAATTCGTCACCGCCCGGAGTTGGGTGGACCTGTCCGATATGATGAAGCTCTACGAGCAGAATCAGCTCGAGGTTGATGTGGACATGATTCGCCAGTACGTGCAGGATGAGCGGATTGCCCGGGATTTCGCGGCGTACTACGACCTCTTCTACCGTTACCGCGACACCTACCACATCGATGCCATTCTCCGTGGCGAGACGGACCCGGCGGTGCTTCAGCGGGCGGGCGAGTCCGCCTTCGATGAACGCATCACGGTGGTGCGGCTGCTGTTCGATGCGCTGGCGGGGGATTTCGCCGAAATCAATACAGATGGCGAGGCGCTGAATCAATTATTGCTAAAAATAAAATCCCACAACCAGGAGATTGCCGACTCCGCCGCCGGTTCGGCCGCGGCGATGCTGGACCGGATGGCTGCAGCGGTGAAAGCCGATATGCAGCATAAGAAGGCAGCTAACTCGCTCTCTGCGCGGGAAATTCGCCTGCAGCGGAAGCTACTGAAGCTGCTTCGAGAGCTCTCGGAAGTGCTTCTGCAAGGAAATGCGGCTTCCGGTGACGGGAAGATGGCTGATGATTCGGAATCTCCGGATACATCGGAGCGTTCCCCTGGAATAAATGCATCCGGCGATTCTGTTCTTTCGGCAGATACCGAAGCAGGTGCGAATATCTGTATGGCTATGGCATCCGGCAGCGGCACCGCGTCTCCGGTTGATATCATCCGCGCCTACCTCCGGGCGAGACAGTCCGAGCGGAAGCATACGGCGGCGGCCATCGGAAACCGGCTGGAGAATGCTTTTGCTTTTATCCAAGAGGTTTACGACGAGAATGAGATGCTGATTTTCACGACGACGCTGACGGAGAATCGCGAAAGCGCACGGTTCATCGTTACGTATGGGTCGGACAGCTATTACAAATACAACAAGAGCCTGATGCTTGACCAGCGTGAGGCCGACCTGATGAGCCGGATGGAAGGACTGGAGGTCTGATATGCCGATTCTGATGATTCAAGGGACGCTGATTAGCTACGATTTCCGCTATGAGCACTACCAGGTGCCGGCGCACATTCGGAATATCGCGGACCGGTGCTTCAACGAGCGGTGGGAGCTCGAGTGGCTGGAGCTGCCGGCGGAGATGGAATCCATCGGGAGTCTGGCCTTCCGAAAGTGCATCAGCCTTCGCTGCATCGATATGCCGAAGCAGGCGGAGTCGGTGGGAAACGGGCTTTTCACCGGGTGCAGCAACCTGCGCTGTGTGACGATGCCGGTGGGGACGGCGGAAATCGACTACGAGATGTTCCGGGACTGCCAGGAGCTGATGGAGGTTGTGCTGCCGGAGACGGTGGAGCGGATTCATCCCAGCGCGTTTGTGTCCTGCCCGAAGCTGAATCAGCTGGCGGTGCCGTCATCGGTATTTCCGCTGCTGCCGGATTCGGTGAAGCCGATTGCGGCGCTGACGTATATGAGCCAAGGCGCGGATTGCGTCTCGAAAGTCTTCGATGCGTACGCCAAGGAACATGAAGCGGAACTGCTGGAGCTGGCCATCCGCCGGAATAACCGGAGCGCCGTAGGATATATGGCGGCTCATCACATGCTCTCTCTTGTCCGGATTCCGGATTATCTGGAGAAGGCGAACCTGGCCAAGCGTACGGAGATTGCGGCGATTCTTCTGGAATATGGGGGACGAAATCGCCCTCGCAGCCAGGTGGCTTCTGTTCATCCCACGGTGGATAATGATATGGCGAATAAGGATGCTGTTGTCGCCGGCGTAGAGCGGAGTAGGAAGGACGTTAGCGATACCGAAAACTTCTCTTCTCATCCGAATTCGTCGGATAATGAATTCGGCGAGGATGTGCCGGACATGTACGACTGGGATCCGTTCGAGTGAATTCCCGAACGCCATGAAACTGCTGGGTTATTCCGCAAAATAAATATAGACAACAACCATGAATTGTGATAACATATTCGAGCTGGTTAAATTGTACCCCGGCTTCAGCGGTGCGCTTCTCCGGCGGCGGCGATGCCTGGGTGAATGTAATGAAAAGGAGATTCAAGCAATGATTACAAAGGAAATCAAGACACAGATTATTGATGAGTACAAGACCCATGAGGGAGATACCGGTTCCCCGGAGGTACAGGTTGCTATTCTGACTTACAGAATCAACGACCTGAACGATCACCTGAAGGAACACCACAAGGATTTCCACTCCAGAAGAGGTCTGCTGAAGATGGTAGGTCAGAGAAGAAACCTTCTGAAGTATCTGAAGGATACGGATATTGAAAGATACAGATCCCTGATTTCTCGTCTCGGCCTCAGAAAATAGTTACTCTATAAAGCGGGATGTTCTCCCGCTTTATTTTGTATTATAGGCAGAATCCCAAAAGTTCAAGTGAGTGATTAACAGGAAGGAGTTGTTAATTTAAATGGGAAGATTTACAGATTATCGCACATTCAAGACCGCACTGGGCGGCAGATTACTTCAGTTCGAAATCGGAAAGGTGTGCGAACAGGCCAATGGACAGGTAACCGTTCGTTACGGTGACACCGTTGTCAACTGCACAGCAACCGCATCGAAAGAGCCGAGACAGGACATCGACTTTTTCCCGCTGAGCTGTGATTACGAAGAGAAAATGTACAGCGTCGGAAAGATTCCGGGCGGATACATTAAGCGCGAAGGCAAGCCAGGAGAAAAGGCCATCCTGACCTCCAGATTGATTGACCGTCCGCTGAGACCGCTGTTCCCGAAGGGTTTCCGTAACGATGTCGTTGTTGTCGCAACGGCATGGAGCGTGGATCACGATTGTTCGCCGGAAATTGCCGCCATGCTGGGATCCTCCGTTGCACTGGCTACCTCGGATATTCCGTGGGATGGTCCGACTGCCGCAGTCGTAGTCGGCCGTGTTGATGGAGAGCTGATTGTCAACCCGACCTATGAGCAGAGAATGGCATCCGACATCAACCTGACCGTTTCCGGTACCAAGGAAGCCATCATGATGGTAGAGGCGGGCGCGAATGAAGTGCCGGAGATGGAAATGCTGGACGCTATCATGTTCGGTCATGAGGAAATCAAGGTACTGTGCGAGTTCATCGAGGAAATTGTCGCAGAAGTCGGCAAGGAGAAGATGACATACAAGGTATTCAAGGCAACAGAGGAAGTAGATGCTGCTGTCAGAGAATACGCGACTGACAAGATGATTACCGCCATCAAGACGGTAGAGAAGCAGGAACGCCTGGCGAACATGGAAGCCGTAGAGAACGAGACCAAGGAACATTTCGAGGAAATCTTCCCGGATAACGGCAAGGATGTTGCAGAAGTTCTGTACAACATCAAGAAGGAGAACGTTCGTTCCATGATTCTGGATGATGGCATTCGTCCGGACAACAGAAAGCTGACCGAAATCCGTCCGCTCTGGTCGGAGACCGGCCTGCTGCCGAGAGCGCACGGTTCCGGCCTCTTCAAGAGAGGACAGACTCAGGTTCTCTCCGTCGCAACACTGGCACCGCTCAACGAAGCACAGAATCTGGACAGCATCGATATCGACAGAACGACGAAAAGATATATGCATCAGTACAACTTCCCGGGCTACTGCACCGGCGAAGCAAAGACCAGCCGCGGCCCGGGCAGAAGAGAGATTGGACACGGCGCACTGGCAGAAAGAGCCCTTCTTCCGGTTATTCCGAGCGAAGAGGAATTCCCATATGCCATCCGCGTGGTATCGGAAGTTCTTTCTTCCAACGGATCTTCTTCCATGGCATCTACCTGCGGATCCTGCCTGGCACTGATGGACGCCGGTGTTCCGATTAAGAAACCGGTATCCGGCATCGCAATGGGTCTGATTGAAGGAATCAACGAAGATGGAAGCAGCCGCTATGCTATCCTGAGCGATATTCAGGGAATGGAAGACTTCCTTGGCGATATGGACTTCAAGGTAACCGGTACACCGGACGGCGTTACCGCACTCCAGATGGATATCAAGGTTCACGGACTGTCCAGAGAGATCCTGGAGCAGGCGCTGAATCAGGCGAAGGAAGGCAGAGCGAAGATTCTCGAGAACATGCTGGAAGAGCTGCCGGCTCCGAGAGCAGAGCTGTCACCATATGCACCAAGAGTCATCTTCATGCGCGTTCATCCGGACAAGGTACGTCTGGTTATCGGACCGGGAGGAAAGACTGTCAACCGTATTGTGGATGAGACCGGCGTTAAGATTGATATCTCGGACGACGATGTCGGCAAGATCTGCATCTACAGCTCGGATATGGCCAGCGCAGAAGCAGCGAAGAAGGAAATCGAGCTGATTACTAAGGACGTAGAAGTCGGCGAGACTTACACCGGTACGGTGAAGAGAATCATGAACTTCGGCGCATTCATTGAGATTCTTCCGGGCAAGGAGGGACTCCTGCACATCTCGAAGATGGCAAAGCACCGTGTGGAGAAGGTAGAAGATGTGATGAACATCGGCGATCAGGTTGAGGTCAAGGTTACCGAGATCGATAACCAGAACCGCATCAACCTTTCCCGCAAGGAACTGCTGAAGTAATTAGGGCATCATATGAATTCCGAAGGCTTGCCTTCGGAATTCTTGCGTTGAAAGGCCCTCTTTCAGATGGTAAAATCAAATAAGTATAGGCTGCGGAACCCGCAGGGAAAGGAGAACTTTGTGCGTTACAAGACCAGATTGTTCCACTGTTTCATCATTGCTGTGGCATTCGCAGCTTTTCTGTTACTGGGAGCTTTTGCGGTAACCGGTACGGTATATGGATATACCACGCCGGAATTTAATGTGAATATTGATACGCATATCGATCACTCGTACAGCTTCACCGAGGAAATCACAGTGGATTTCGGTAACTACGGCAAGCATGGCATCTATCGGAATATTCCGCTGGACTCCAAATACCGCATTACCGATATTTCCGTGGATGATGACGAATATGATGTGTATACCGAATCCGGGAATCGGGTAATCCAGATTGGTTCGGCAGATTACCGGGTGACAGGAGAACACACCTACGTGATTCATTACACGATTCAGGAATTGGAGGATAACGACTCGACAGCGGATTATCTGTCACTGGATGTTCTTCCGACCGGATGGGATTCCTCGATTGACCGTGCCCATGTCACGCTGAATCTGCCGGACGGACTGAAGTTCGAATCGCTGGATTATTATACCGGTCAATATTCTTTAGATACCAATAATTATGGTACCTGGAACAAGTCCGGTGACAAGATTACCTTCGTGGGATATGACCTCCCGGAAGGAGTCGGTGCAACGGTGAATGGCGTGCTGCCAGACGGAACCTGGGTGGGCGCACTCAGCTACAGCTGGGTTCGTGTCTTGGTTCTTATCGGAATTGCCATTTGCTTCCTCCTGCTCATCGTCCTTCGGATCACGTGGGGACGGAATCCGGAAGTGGTGGAGACGGTCGAATTCTATCCACCGGAAGGACTCACGCCGGTGGACATCGGATACATTATCGATGGGAACGTCGATGACAATGATATCACTGCCACTTTCTTCTACCTGGCAGACCAGGGATATATCGATATCTATGAATACAAGAAGAATGAGTTCGAATTCACCCGTCTCGGCAACCTGCCTGAGACGGAGAAACCATCGATTCGCCGGTTCTACCGCGGCCTCTTCGGAAGCACGGCCTTCGATGATTACGAAGAGGTGGCTCAGAATCAGCCGAAGAAGCTGAAGGCCAAGACGAAGAAAATCGGGAAACGAATGGCTACCGCCTATCGGGACATTCCAAGACTGGTAGATGATGAATTTTCCGGTGAGCATAAGCTCTATACAAGCCGCTCCAAGCTGGCGAAGATTATCGGTATGGCGATATTCTTCCTGGTGCCGGCGTTGACCATATTCGTGCTCTATGCGCTGAATTCGGTAACCCCTATCTGGATGCTGGCACTCTCGTCCATGATTATCGGTTCGGCGTTCTTGCTCCTGATTATCTTCATGTCCAGCATCTATGATTACCGCATGAGCCGGAAGCCGGTGAAGAGTGTGGCTCGAATGGCGTTGACGCTGGGGATATATGTCATTGCGGTATTTGTGTACATGTATAACGTGTGCCTCAGCTCGAGCCATGGATACAATGACCGCTGGATTACCACGCTGATGCTGGGATTCTTCGTGGTCGCCCCATTCCTGATTTTCGGCATGGATACGCGGACGGAATGGAGTAACGAGCTCTACGGCAAAGTGCTT
>CAVGMK010000060.1:0-7791 GCA_963630135.1 Oscillospiraceae bacterium | reverse complement strand
GCCTGAGGCAGAACGGTTGCCACAGGCTTCGTAATTTGACTGCTCTGAGATATTTAGTGGTCACTAATAGGGGAACTGAGACAATCATGAACAAGAAGAAATTTGCCGGGGCGGAGTACGAAGGCCCCTACGTGGAGACAATCAAAGAGATTATAGAGAACACCGTATCGACCTATCCGGAGCGCGTGGCCTACATGTACAAGGACGCCCACAAGGAACCGTTCCAGAAGGTCACTTACAATGAATTTGACAGACAGCGCCGGGCGCTGGGAACTGCACTTCTCGGAATGGGACTGAAGAACAGCAAGATTGCCGTTGCCGGGGAGAATTCTCACCGCTGGGCGCTGTCTTATTTTACCGTCGTGTGCGGCGTCGGTACCATCGTGCCGATTGACAAGAACCTGCAGCTCCTGGAGATGGAGAATCTTCTCCGCCGCGCGGATGTCGAGCTCCTGTTCATCTCCCATAAGATGGTGAGCCAGGTGCTGACCTGCCTGGACACGGTGGAGACCCTGAAGTACCTGGTAATCCTAGACCCACCGGATGTGGATCTAAGCCGGTACGAGGATGACGAGAGAATCCTGCTTTTATCCCAGCTGATTGAGAAGGGCAAGAGGAAACTCCGGGAAGGTCACCACGAGTACGAGGACGCCGAGGTGCAGGCGGACGATCTGTCCACGATTCTGTTCACGTCGGGGACGACGGGGCTGGCGAAGGGCGTCATGCTCTCGCACCGCAACCTGGCGCAGAACGTGTACAATATGTCCAAGTTCTTCCACATTCCGGACGGCGGGCGGGTGCTGTCGGTGCTGCCGATTCACCACGCGTACGAGATGACCTGCACCGTGATGACTTGCTTCTACCAGGGAGCGACGGTGGTCATCTGCGAGGGCCTCAAGCATATTCAGACCAACTTCCATGAAGCAGAGTGCTGCGTCATGCTGGGCGTGCCGCTGGTGTTCGAGAACATGCACCGCAAGATCTGGAAGCAGGCGGAGAAGAGCGGAATGCTGAAGCGCCTGCAGCGCGGCATCGCGATGTCACGGAAGACGGGGCTGATGAAGCATCCGTCGGCGATGCGGCGGATGTTCGAATCGGTGCACAAGCTGTTCGGCGACAATCATTACATGTTCATCGCCGGTGGGGCGGCGATTGATCCGACGGTTATTGATGATTTCGAGGCCATGGGACTCCCGATGCTGCAGGGGTACGGCATGACGGAGAATGCGCCGATTATCGCAATGAACACGGACCGCTACCGCAAATCCGCGGCGGCCGGGAGACCGCTGCCGGGCAGTGAAGTGGCGCTGGTGGACGTGGACGAGGGCGGCATCGGCGAGATTGTGGTCAAGGGCCCGTCGGTCATGATGGGTTATTATAAGGATCCGGAGAATACGGCAGCAGCTATTCGGGACGGCTGGCTGTACACCGGGGATTATGGGTATTTCGACGAGGATGGATTCCTGTATATTACAGGGCGGAAGAAGAACGTGATTGTCACTAAGGGGGGCAAGAACATCTTCCCGGAGGAGGTAGAATATTACCTGCTACTGGATGAGCGGATTCAGGAAGTGATTGTCTACGGCAAGCATGACGAGGCGAAGGATGACTTAATCTGCACCGCGATTATCTATCCGGACTATGAGCTCTTGAAGAGCCAGGGGATTGAAGACGACGAGGATGTGTACAAGGTGCTCCGCCACATTGCTGACGAAGCGAACGAGAAGATGCCGCCGTACAAGCGGGTCAAGCGCATCGAGGTGCGCGAGAAGCCTTTCGTGAAGACCACTACACTCAAGATTAAGAGATTTGAGGATGAGAACTATGAATACAAGTTTGATGATCGGTCGATCCATTTCCGCGGATGAGTATAAGGAAATCCGGAAGCGCGAACGCCAGGAGATGGAGCAGATTCGGCGCCAGTTGGATAACTGGCCGAATCCGCGGGTTCAGTACCGCGGCCATTCCCTGCCGGTCGATTTGAGGGATATGCTGGAGCAGAGTGCGGCCCGCTTCCCGGATCACTTCCTGTTCAAACAGAAGTTCCACAAGAACGAGCCGTTCCGGGGCATCACCTTCCGCCAGGTGCTGGAAGATGTATATGCGCTGGGAACCGCGATGATGGCGCTGGGCCTTCGCGAGAAGAAGATTGGCGTCATCGGCAAGAACAGCTGTGAGTGGTGCGAGACATACCTGGCGGTTACCGGTGGCGTGGGCGTCATCGTCCCGCTGGACAAGGAGCTCCACGAGGAGGAGCTGAAGCAGCTGACCATCAAGGGTGAGCTTGCCGCTATCATCACCGGCGAAAACAAATATTACGAGATATTCAAGCGCATCCGGGAGAGCGGAGATTCTCAGCTGGAATACGTCATCAACGTGGCTATGGCGGAGGATGAATCGAAAGAAGACGGCCTCCTGTCCTGGATGAAGATGAGAGAGCTGGGTCGCAAGGCCGTTCACAATGGGGACCGGCGTTACATCGACGCGCCCGTCGTGAACACGGACCTGTCGGTGATACTTTTCACCTCGGGGACGACGGATGTATCCAAGGGCGTCATGCTGAACCAGAAGAATCTGGTGCTGGATGTGTATCTGGCGCAGACCCTGCTGGAAGTCCGGCAGGGCGAGGATACGTTCTTCTCCATCCTGCCGCTTCATCACACGTATGAGTGCACGGCGACCTTCCTGGAGTGCGTATACAACGGCACGACCATGGCCATCTGCCAGGGACTCAAATACATTCTCAAAGACATGCAGGAGACGCAGCCGACACTGCTCTTAGGTGTGCCGGTTATCTTCGAGAATCTGTACAACAAGATTACCCGCAACATTCGGAAGAGCGGGAAAGAGAAACAGCTGGGCGCGGTTCTCAAAGTGAACCGCCTGACGAAGAAGGTGGGTTTCGACATCTCGAAGCTGGCGACCAAGCAGATTACGGATCTCTTTGGCGGGAAGCTTCGTACGCTGATTTGCGGCGGTGCGGCGGTGGACGGCGCGATTCTGGACTTCTTCGGAGATCTGGGATTCCGGAGCCTCCAGGGCTACGGCCTGACGGAGTGCTCCCCGATTATCGCGCTGAATCCGGACAGCCCGAAGTTCATTCATAACGCTTCGGCGGGGTATCTTTTCCCGCTGAGTGAGTGCAAGATTATCGACAGGGACGAGAATGGCTGCGGAGAAATCTGCTTCCGAGGACCGACTGTCATGATGGGATACTACAAGGATCCAGCGCGAACGGCGGAAGCCATCGACGCGGACGGCTGGTACCACACCGGCGATCTCGGCTATATCGATGAGAACGATTACGTCTATATCACCGGCCGGAAGAAGAGCATCATCATCACCGGCAACGGCAAGAATGTGTATCCGGAGGAACTGGAGTATTACCTTCAGAAGAGCGAATACATCAGCGAGAGCATGGTCTGGGGCGATGAGACCAATGACGACCCGACCAGACGTGGCATCTACGCGACCATTCGCGTGAATACCGAAGCGATTGAAGACAAATTCGGCCCGGACTACAGCAAAGCCCAGGTGGTGGAATTCATCCAGCGTGAGGTGGACAAGGCGAACGAGAAGCTACCGCTCTTCAAGAAAATCACGCACGTGATTATCCGGGAGCGGGAATTCCATAAGACCACGACCCACAAAATCCTCCGCCGTGATGAGGACAATAAGTGGGCATAGCGATAGATGACTGTTCCGACGATTGTTCCAGGGAATGTTCCGAAGAAAATAGCGGCAGATGGGAGACCCGAAAGAAATCACGTCTGCCATATTGCTATCGTGGATGGTTATCACCGTGTGAATGATGGGCTGCATAGCGCGGCACAAGAAGACATAAAATATTGCAATGATAGGGAGAAATGCAATGACAGAGAGAAAATATCCCGCACTTGTCATTGACCACGAGCGGCTTCGGGAGAACGTCCGTATCGTGGCGGACTGGTGCAGAGAATCCGGCATCTTCCTCACCGGAGTCATCAAAGGCGCCGGTGGAATCGTCTCCGTAGCGGAGGATTTCGTCGCCGGTGGTGCGAAGATTATCGCCTCTTCCCGCCTCGAACAGCTCCGGCGCTGCAAGGAAGCCGGTATCGGCGTACCGCTGATGATGATCCGCGTGCCGATGCTGTCGGAAGTGGACGAGCTGGTTCGGACCGCGGAATATAGCCTGAACAGCGAGCGCATCACGCTGGATGCCTTGAACAAGGCGGCCGGAGCCGCCGGTGTCACTCACCGAGTGGTGCTGATGGCGGACCTTGGCGACCTGAGAGAAGGCTATTTCGACCATGATGAGCTTGTGGAGGTTGCCGCTTACGTCGAGAACGAGCTCCCGAATCTGACGCTTGCCGGCGTGGGCACGAACCTGGGCTGCTACGGCTCGGTCATGGCCACCGAGGACAAGATGCAGGAACTGGCAGACATCGCGTCGCGCGTGGAAGCGGCTGTGGGACACGAGCTGGAAATCGTGTCCGGCGGAGCGACCTCGAGCCTGATGGCCGTGTTCGACCACTACATGCCGGCGAAGATCAACATGCTTCGCGTCGGCGCCGCCATCCTGGCCGGCCCGCTGGAGGACATGCGAACCTGCTACGGCTACTCGGAAATGGAAGCATTATATGATGATGCTTTTACCCTGGAAGCACAGGTGATTGAAGTGAAGAAGAAGGCATCCCACCCGATTGGGAAGCTGGGCGTGGACGCTTTCGGCCAAAAGCAAGTCTATACCGACCGGGGCATCCGGACGCGCGCACTGGTGGCGATTGGCCGGGCGGACTACGGCGACATCAGCGACCTGGTGCCGACGGTGCCGGGCATGGAGGTCATCGGCGCATCCGGCGACCACACCATCCTGGACATTGAAGACGTTGAAGAACCGATTACGGTTGGAGATATTATTCGTTTTAAGCTGAAATATTCCGCGATTCTGAGAATTTCCGGAAGCGAGAATGTGAAGCTGCATGAAAGGAGCAGAAATTAAAATGGCAAGTGCACAGCATGAGATGACAAAAGCAGGTTATGACAAGCTGGTAGAGGAACTGGAGAACCTGACCGGCGCCGCAAGACTGGAGATTGCAGAGCGCCTCAAGGAAGCGATTTCCTACGGCGATATCTCCGAGAACTCGGAGTACGATGCAGCGAAGGAAGCGCAGGCAGAGAACGAGGACCGCATCAAGGAAATCGAGGAGATTCTGAGAACGGCTAAAGTCGTAGACACCGACGACCTGGTCTCCGAGGGAACCGTGCAGACGGGCGTTACCGTTCGGGTGAAGGACCTGATCTATGACGAAGAGATGACCTATCAGATTGTGGGCAACACCGAGGCGGATCCGTTCAATGGCAAGCTTTCCAACGTATCGCTGGTAGGCGAGCACCTCATCGGCACGAAGGCCGGCGATGTCATCGAGTT
Source organism: Oscillospiraceae bacterium (assembly GCA_963630135.1). Classification (GTDB taxonomy): domain Bacteria; phylum Bacillota; class Clostridia; order Peptostreptococcales; family Anaerovoracaceae; genus Mogibacterium_A. Next base: position 2,381 of record CAVGMK010000060.1, on the reverse strand, counting down.
CTCCGTACCGGAAGGAGCCGCAAAGTACGAGATTCTCGAAGTGCTGTAAGCACGCTACGGGGCAGGAACGCAAGAGTAATCGGTGAATGTAGCGGATGCTGTTGCTAGAGGAACGATTCACCGTTATAATCGCGCGGCCCGGATGTGGTCCGAAACATACCCCGCACAGGCTTAGAGAGAAATCAACAGAAGAAAATAGATATAACACCATAGGCAGAATATCGCGAACAGAAAGGATAGATAGAAATGAGTAACGATAATCAGAACGTGCCCGAGACAGCAGAGTTGACCGCAGAAGAGATTAGTGAACAGCGCAAGATTCGCCGCGAGAAGCTCCAGGAACTCCGTGACATGGGCAGAGACCCGTTCGTGCAGGAGACATACAATGTCACCGCGCACAGCAAGGACATCAAGGACAATTTCGAGGCGCTGGAGGGCGAGGATGTTGCCATTGCCGGCCGTATCATGAGAAAGAGAATCATGGGCAAGGCGGCTTTCTTCGATGTACAGGATAAGCAGGGAAGAATCCAGTGCTACATCAAGAGAGATGATATCGGTACGGAGGAGTACAAGATCTTCAAGACTTATGATATCGGTGATATCGTGGGCCTTCGCGGTATGGTCTTCAAGACCCGCACCGGCGAGGTGTCCATCCACACGCAGTCGCTGACACTGCTGACCAAATCGCTGCAGGTGCTTCCGGATAAGTGGAGTGGTCTGCAGGACATCGATCTGCGTTATCGTCAGCGTTACGTCGACCTGATCATGAATGAAGATGTTCGCAAGACTTTCTATGACCGTGCGCTAATCGTTAAGACGGTTCGTGAAGTACTGGAAGAGGATTACGGATTCCTGGAAGTAGAGACACCGGTGCTCCAGAACATCGCCGGTGGCGCGAACGCTCGTCCGTTCAACACCCACCACAATGCGCTGGACTTCGACCTGAAGCTCCGTATCTCGCTGGAGCTGCCGCTCAAGAGACTGATTGTCGGCGGCCTGGACAGAGTCTATGAGCTGGGCAAGGTGTTCCGTAACGAGGGTATGGACAAGAACCATAGCCCGGAGTTCACCTCCATGGAAGCCTACATGGCTTACGGCAACCTGGAAGACATGATGGATCTGATGGAGCAGGTGGTATACAAGTGTGCAATGGCAGTGAACGGCACCCCGATTATCACCTACGAAGGCAAGTCCTTCGACGTAACTCCGCCGTGGAATAAGATTGATATGACCGAGACGGTCATCAAGATTACCGGCGTTCCGTTCGATAAGATTAATACCGACGAGGAAGCGCGTGAAGCGGCCATCAAGTACGGCATGGACAAGGACGAGGTGAAGAACTGGACCCGCGGCAAGATTATCTCCGAGATGTTCGAAGCATATTGCGAGGACGTTCCGGGACTGCTGGACGGCCCGGTATTCCTGACCGGCCATCCGGTAGATGTATCGCCGCTGGCAAAGAAGGACCCGAAGGATCCGAGAATCACCCGCCGTTTCGAGTCCTACATCAACGGCTGGGAGCTGTCCAATGCCTTCTCCGAGCTGAACGACCCAATCGATCAGTATGAGAGATTCGCCGAGCAGCAGCGTGAGCTGGATCTCGGTATCGACGATGAAGCGCATCCGATGGACAAGGATTACGTCAACGCGCTGGAAATCGGCCTGCCGCCAACGGGCGGTATCGGTATCGGCATCGACCGTCTGGTCATGCTGCTCACCGATTCCACGACCATCCGTGACGTGCAGCTGTTCCCGGTAATGAAGACATTAGAGAAATAAAACACTCAGAAACCCAGTGTTTTAGCGGTTTTTGGGATGTGAAGCAACAGAAAAACCTACACCAATTGATGCAGGAAATCGTGCAGACGAGAAAAAATCGCATAATTTGTACAATGAGTGGGCAATTCCAATCGGAGTTGCCCATTTTCTAAAATGAGCGGAAATACAAATCAGAATTTGTGGAGGTATTGATAAATGAGCAAACTTTTTTTGCCAAGCTGTAAAGTAAAAAAACAGTTTGGTAATGCAAGTGCAAAATTAAAAGACTATCTTGAGCTATAATGGTCCCCTTTATCAAGACACATTTTCAAAATTTTATCGTGAACACCAACGGCTGTTTTGACGATGTTGAGCCTGCTAGGGTCCCCACTCGGGCTAGCGTCCGTATATAAGTGATGAGCCCGAGCGGAGCGTATGGCACTATGCAACATCTGTCGTACGGAATGTACTGTAATATATTTCATCAGGGGTAGCATATTCGTGCGCCTCATGAGGACGTACTGAATTATACTCGTCAATATACTCCCGGATACCAATCCTCGGATAGATTGCACAGATTCCCATCTGCTGCATATAGCTTCGAACCAATTTACGCCCAATCT
>CAVGMK010000059.1:0-18812 GCA_963630135.1 Oscillospiraceae bacterium | reverse complement strand
TACGCCGCAGGCCGCCAGAACCGTGTCCCTGTAGCGTTCCTTCATGAACCTGCCGCAGAATATCCCGATAAGACCGCTTGCTATGATGGATGCCGTGTTAATCAATGTGCCTGTACAAATCATGATGGTGTTGCCTTTCGTGCTATATTTTTTCAAAAAATCACCTGCCCGGAATCCTCCGGGCAGGTGTTCGGCTATCCGTGGGTGGAACGATTTAGCGTAGCCATTGTATCGCTAATCGCTACGTTGCATAACGACACCGAATAAGACACGCCATGATTTCATGCTTTGCCGGTGCGTCATCATCCTTTCATCGCATCAGCCGTGACGCATGACGTACACGCTATGCAATCTTCCGGTTGTGGCTTACAGCACACGCACCTTAATCACGCCGTCTGCGCTGATAGCGGAGAGGGCAGCCTCATCGGCGCTGTCCTTCACCAGAGCGATGGCATAGCCATACTCGCTGCGGCTCTTGCCAACTTCAGCCTTGACATAAGCGTCGCCGGCAGCTTCCTTCACCAGTGCTTCGACGTCAACCGCGCCCTTGTAGAGTACGCAGACTCTCTTGGTGCCGGCTTCGGCTTCTACCGATACCGGTGGGAAGTTCACGGAGTTACGGATGTTACCGTTCTCAATGTAATCCATCAGCTGGTCAACTGCCATGCATGCGCAATTGTCTTCCGCTTCCTCGGTGGATGCACCCAGGTGAGGGGTAGCAACAATGCCCTTCTTGTTAATCAGGTTCTCGTCGGCGAGGTCGGTCATGTACTTGCGGATCTTGCCGGATTCAAGAGCGGCGATGATGTCTTCTTCTACAACCAGGTCCGGTCTTGCGTAGTTGAGGATGATAGCGCCGTCCTTCATGTTGGCAATCAGGTCCTTATTAATCATGCCCTTGGTATCTGGCAGGGACGGAACATGGATGGAGATGTAGTCGCATACTTTAACCATCTCGGCGATGCTATCATACATCTCGCATGGAACGTTCAGGATTGGGTGTACCACAACGGAGTTGCCGACGATGTTCATGCCCAGGGCATAAGCGGCATTGGCAACCTTGGCGCCGATAGCGCCCAGACCGATGATACCCAGTGTCTTGCCGGCAATCTCGGTTCCGGCGAACTGTTTTTTACCCTTCTCTACCTGTGCGGCAACGTCGCCTTCGAGGGAGTTCGCCCAGCTGATTCCTTCATACATATTTCTGGCACCAACGATGAGGCCGGCGATAACCAGCTCCTTCACGGCGTTGGAGTTCGCGCCCGGTGCGTTGAATACGACGATGCCTTCGTCTGCGCAGCGGTCCAGCGGGATGTTGTTCACGCCGGCGCCGGCTCTTCCGATAGCGAGAAGATTATCGGAGAAATCCATGTCGTGCATCTTGTAGCTTCTAACCACAATACCATTTGCCTTCTCAATGTCTTCCGTCAGCTCATACTGATCCGTAAGACGATCCAGTCCAACCTTAGAAATGTTGTTCAGAGTACCAATTGCGTACTTTGCCATTTTGTAACCTCCTATATATCAATAACTAACTGCAAACACCTTGCATATCAAGCAAATACGGCGATTCGCTCTGTCCAGTATACCATTAATAACCTTTACTTTCAATTGAGTAAGCGGTATAATTTAGGCAGTATCAAATCTATAAGTAATATTTGGAGGTAACTACCCATGGGAAATCGTGTATTTAATTTCTCCGCAGGTCCTTCCACTCTGCCGGAAGATGTGCTGAAGAAGTGTGCTGCTGAGATGCTGGATTACGAAGGAACCGGCGAATCCGTTATGGAGATGAGCCACAGATCCGCAGAATTCCAGAAGATTATTGATGATGCAGAGCAGAATCTGAGAGATCTGATGAACATTCCGGATGACTACTATGTACTGTTCCTGCAGGGCGGCGGTACGCTGCAGTTCTCCATGGTTCCGATTAACCTGCTGACCGGTTCGAAGAAGGCAGATTATATCATCACCGGTAACTGGGCGAAGAAGGCTTATGAGGAAGCACAGAAGTTCGGCGACATTCGCGCGCTGGCAAGCTCCGCAGATAAGACCTATTCTTACATTCCGAAGTTCAGCAAGGAAGATATCCGTGAGGATGTTGACTATGTATACATTTGCTACAACAACACCATCTACGGAACACACTACAACGAAGTACCGGATGTCGGCGATCATCTGCTGGTAGCAGATATGTCCTCCTGCATCCTGTCCGAGGAAGTAGACGTTACGAAGTTCGGCCTGATCTATGCCGGCGCACAGAAGAACATCGCTCCGGCTGGCGTGACCATCGTTATCGTTCGCAAGGATCTGGTTGGACACGCTCCGGAGAACACACCAATCTATCTCGACTATGCAATCCACGCAAAGAAGGGTTCCATGTACAACACCCCTCCTTGCTACCCAATCTACGTTGCAGGCGAAGTCTTCAAGTATCTGAAGAGCATCGGCGGCGTGAAGGAAATGCACGAGAGAGACGTTCGCAAGGCCGGCAAGCTGTATGATTACTTAGACAACAGCGAGCTGTTCAAGCCAACTGTAGCGAAGGAAGACCGTTCCCTGATGAACGTATGCTTCGTTACCGGCGACGCAGACCTCGACAAGAAGTTCATCGCGGGTGCAAGAGAGCGCAACATGATCAACCTGGCTGGCCACAGAACAACCGGTGGCATGAGAGCCAGCATCTACAACGCAATGCCGGAAGAGGGCGTTGACGCGCTGATTGCATACATGAAAGAATTCGAAGATGAGAACAAATAAGCGGAGTGTGCACTGCTTAGAATCGAATAATGGATTAGAAAGAGTGATGGTGGTCATTTTGTCCGTGCTTCTGGCACTGACGGGGGTGACCACCCTCTTTGTACAGAGAACTTATGCGGAGTCCCAGCCGTCCATCGACGCGGACGCCGCTATTGTCGTGTCTGCATCCACCGGCGAGGAAATTTATTCGTTCCACAAGGATCGCAAGCTGTCGCCGGGCTCCCTGACGAAGCTGATGGTCGCTATGGTGGTGGTGGATCAGATGCACGACCGATCCGAATACAAGAACAAGATTACCATCACGGCCAAAGTAGACCGCCTCGGAGACCTGTATAACCAGGGCGACCGGATTACGGTCCGTGACCTGATGGCTTCGCTCCTGATGGAGGATTCCGACGAGGCGGCGCTGGCGCTGGCGCTCTATTCGTCGGGAAGCCGCGGTAAGTTCATTCAGGCGATGAATGCCCGCGCGCAGGAGCTTGGTCTGGAGAATACCCATTACACCAACGTGACGGGCCGAGTCGACACCCTCCAGTATTCTACCGCGGAGGACAGCGCCGCCATCATTCAGGAGGCGCTGACGTACAGCACCATCGAGAAGTACCTGACGGCGGACACCTATGCGATGGAGAGCAAGGCCACGTCGAAGACAGCGACGCTTCGGCATCAGGACACCTTCCAGTATCGCGGCCTCACGCTCTCCCTGCAGGCGAAGCTGACATCCGGCGCTGCTTATAACAGCATGGCGCTGGCCACCCGTGACGGCATGAAGCTGCTGACGGTTATCCTGGGGACGCCGAAGGCGGAGAAGAATGACGTGCGGACGACCCTCCTGGACTACGGCTACCGCAACGTGACCATGCAGACGATTGTCAAGCAAGGGAAGCAGATGGGTAAAATCAAGATCCGCCACGGCGCACGCACCCGGATTCCGGTATATACGGAGACGAAGGGCTACGTGTACGTACCGGAGGAAGGCAGTGACTCGCTGATTCGCACGGAGACGGTCATCTACAAGAAGCTGAAGGCGCCGGTTAAGGCCGGAACCAAGGCCGGAGAGTACCGCATCTACGTGGCGGACAAGCTGACGGGCACGGTGGATCTGGTTGTGAAAGAAGATGTGGAGACCGGTTGGTTTCCTTCTTATATATACATATCCAACACCGCATCCATCGTGATACTGGTTATATTGACGATTGTCCTCGCGCTGGTGACCCGCATTATCCAGGTGAAGCGGCGGCGGAAGAAGAAAGCGATGCTCCGGCGCAAACGGCGGGCGCAGGAAATTGCGCGCCGGGAACTGGAGATGGAGGAGGACCGCCGGAAGCGGAACTGGACATACCGATAGAATTCGGCACGAGAATGATGCGCACGAAGAATGTTTGAATGGATGGCGGTGATATGGCGAATAGAATGAGCGAACGGTTGCTCCAATTCGCGAAGAACCGGTTGCCATAGGGGACTCCATAGAGAATTGGCGAAAGCGTTCGCTCGAAGGCGAGATGAAGCATTCGTCAAATGACGAGGTGAAGATGTTTGATATTCCGGAAGAACTGAAGAAACTCCCGCAATGCCCGGGCGTCTACATGCATAAGGACAGCCTGGGCAGTGTGATTTACGTGGGCAAAGCCATCAACCTCCGAAGCCGCGTTCGCCAGTATTTCCAGAATTCTTCGCGGAACAGCGCGAAGGTGCGTTCCATGGTGCCGAATATCGCGGAATTTGACTACATCACCTGCGCGACGGAGATGGAAGCGCTGATTCTGGAATGCAACCTCATCAAGAAGTACATGCCGAAGTACAACATCCTCCTGAAGGATGACAAGACTTACCCTTACATCGAGGTAACACTTGCGGAGGATTTCCCTCGGGTGATTCGGACGCGCTCGATTCGGCGGGATGGCAACCGGTACTTTGGCCCTTATTCCGATAGCACTGCGGTGTGGCGGATTCTGAAGATGATTGACGAGCTGTATCCGCTGAAGAAGTGCAGTACCTTGCATTTCCCGGACAACGTCAGACCGTGTCTCAATTATTTTATCGGCAAATGTCAGGGAGTCTGCGTCGGTAAAGCGGATAAGGAAGAATACCGGTCGATGATAGAGGACATCCTGGGTATCCTCAGCGGCAAGGATGCACCGGTGATTCGCCGGCTGGAAGAGAAGATGTATGCGGCATCGGAGGAGATGCGCTACGAAGAGGCGGCGAAATACCGGGATTACATCCGCGCCCTCCGGACGCTGAGCGAGAAGCAGCGCGCCACCATGGTGCGAGATCACGATATTGATATTCTCATTCCGATTCAGACCTACCGGAACCGGATTGTGGCGCAATACCGCGTCCGGGAGGGTAAAATGATTGGCCGCGAGATTATCTACATGAACGATGCGTCGGAGGCAGGTCCGCGGGCGGAAATGGTATCGGCGGCGAAGCCGGGTGCTCCGGCGGAGGGCTTTAATCTGGCGGAAAAAGACGCCACCGCGGACTATGGGAACCGGACGGAAACCGGCTCCGCCATGGAGAGCAACGACACGCCGGACACGCCGGCAGATAACGCCGCTGCATCGCCTGCGGATACTTCCGTGGAAATGCGCGCCTCGATGGAAGAACTGCTGACGGCTTTCCTGGAACAGTATTACTTGTCCACTACGCGGATTCCGAAAGAGGTGATGATTCCGTTCCATCTGGAGGAAGAAGCACTGCTGACAGAACTGCTGAATCACATCGACACGATGAATGCCGAGTCCGGAACGGATAGCGCGCACAAGACGCGACTCTATGTGCCGGAGCGGGGCGAGAAGAAGGCGATTCTCGATATGACGATGGCCGATGCGGTAGAACTCAGCCGCTCCCTGGACGAGCGGGCCGAGCGCGAGGAGGAGCGGCGGCTGGCCCTTAAGGAAAGAATCAGCCGCTTGATTCGCCGGGCGGCGGAGATTAATCACTCTGTTCCGCGCCTTCTGGAATCGGACGATACCCGGGACTATCGCGTGGAGGCCTATGATATTTCCAACATGAATGGGCTGGATACGGTCGGCGCCATGGTGGTCTACGAAGGGAAGAATCCAATTCGCGGGGATTACCGCAAGTTTCGCATCCGCACTGCAGAGGGCGATGATTACGGTAGCCTGCAGGAGGTGATGTATCGCCGTCTCAAGCGGGCGAAGCAGAATGATCCCGGTTTCAATATCTATCCAGATATCATGTTCATCGACGGCGGCCTGGGCCAGGTGCACGCCGTGCAGACCGTGATGGATGCCTTCGGCCTTACCATACCGGTGGTCGGCCTGGCCAAGGACGATGGGCACCGGACGAGGGCGGTGGTCTTCTCAGACGGCAGTGAGATTAATCTCAAGGAAGACCCGCTGCTGTTCAGCTACGCCGGAAACATTCAGGAGGAAGTGCATCGCTTTGCGATTACTTTTCACCGGGGAACGAGAGGCAAGAAGATGACCCATTCGGTGCTGGAGGAAATTCCGTCCATCGGGCCGAAACGGCGCCGGGCGCTGATGGAGAAGTTCCGGAGCATCGATGCTATTCGCCAGGCGTCCTATGAGGAACTGCTGGAAGTGGACGGCATGAACGCGCAGGCGGCGGAGAAAGTAATCGAGTTCTTCCGCCAATAATCTTTCAATCGCTTGATATTTACCGTTAATCATGGTATATTCTGAATGGTAATTTTTCCGGCAAGGAGAGATTCCGTAATGAGACAATAATAGAGTAAGGAGAGTAGCGAGATGGCTGAAGATCAGAACAAGGATCTGTTGGTAGAAGACGAAGCAGAAGATGAAGATTTCATCACCTTGGAATTCGATGACGGAACTGTAGTAGAATGCTTCATCACAGGCGTATTCGATTTGAATGGTAAGGAATATATCGCACTGGAGCCGGATGATGGTACCGATGATGTATATATTTACGGATACAAGGATAATGGCAATGACACATTTGACCTTGTGGAAATCGAAGACGAAGACGAATTCGGCGCAGCAGTGGAAGAATTTGATCGCTTGATGATGCAGTAAGTGCTCGAAACACTTGTTTTATGCCGCTTTCGTGGCGGCATAAAACTTTTTCAAAAAAGGGGTTTACAAAGGCACCCCGAATCTGTATAATAAATATTGCGAGTTGCGTGAGAGCAACCGATACAATAATCTGCGGATGTGGCGGAATTGGCAGACGCGCACGGTTCAGGTCCGTGTGACCACAAATCATGTGGGTTCGAGTCCCACCATCCGCACCAAGAAATGCGATATTCTGCGGAATATCGCATTTTATTTTTTCAGCGAATTTTCATGGAATTGTTTTTCGGAGGAAAGCATGGATAACAGAGCAATTGGATTCTTTGACTCCGGATTGGGCGGCCTGACAAGCGTCTCCGCGCTTCAGAGCAGGCTGCCGAAAGAGCATGTCATCTATTATGGGGACACGGCGCGGACGCCGTATGGCTCGAAGTCCCCGGAGACCATCTGCCGCTTTGCCTCGCAGATTGTCGATTACCTCGTCAGCAAGGACGTGAAAATGGTGGTCATCGCCTGCAACACGGTGACGTCCCTGGCGCTCGGCCGCCTTCGTACGGAACACCCGGAGCTCCCTATCGTGGGCGTCATCGAACCGACGGCCCGCAAGGTCGTGGAGAGCAACTGCGACAGCGTGGGCATTATCGCCACCAAAGCCACCATCAGCAGCGACGTCTACTCGAAAGTCCTGCACACCATGAAGCCGGACATTCACACCAGTAGCCTGGCCTGCCCGGCGATTGTGCCGCTGATCGAGGAAGGCATCATCGATAACGAGATTATGGATCTCACCATCCGTTACTACATGGATGATTTCGTCCGGGAGAACGATTTCCGGCACCTGATTCTCGGTTGCACTCATTACCCGATGATTGCCGGAAACCTGAAGCGCCTCTACCCGCAGCTTCAGCTAATCAGCTCCTCGGAGGCGGTCATCGATCAGGTGGAGTGCATCCTCCGCGAGCAAGACATGCTGGCGGACAGCCTGACGGAAGAGGACCGCTTCTACGCCAGCGACCTGTCCGAGAACTTCATTCGGATGACGGATCGCCTGACGGAAGGCAAAAATTCCCGAATTAAGCTCAAAAAGATGGAAGAATAACCCTTATTTCTGCCAAAAGTAAGTTCGAACCCTCCCGAACTTCGTCCGAGGGGGCAAGATGTGACGGGAATCCGCCACGAAACCGTTTTTATGGGGCATCAGATGGCGCGTCCATTGACAACATTGTTAATATTTTGTAGAATAACATGATATTGCATGCTCGCCCCATGAGGCAAGCAGAAGCAGGTAGGAGAGAGTATGGAAACAGAATTCAAGTATCGCCTGGACGATGCATCCATCATCCAGCAGATTATTGATGATCCCCTGCTGGATGATTACGTCGATCGAGATAATCTGGAAGAAATCGGCATGCACGCTGTATATTTCGATACCGAGGAGATGGACTTGAAGAAGTCCGGTATCGCATACCGAATCCGTTACGAGAACGATCGCATCACAGCAACCATCAAGTGGGATAATCATGTGGAGAACGGATTGCATTCCCGGGAAGAATTTAACCTGGTGATTACGGACGAACGCTTCGCGGAGCACCCGAATATCGATGTATTCGAATCCAGCGATGCGTACGACGTGTTGCTTCAGGCAGCGGACCACAAGCCCCTTCTTAAGAAGGTGGAAATGGATTTCGTCCGCAAGCTAATTAAGGTGGACACCGGGGATTCCATTAGCGCCCTGTCCTTCGATGAAGGCGTGATTCATGGCGTGCATGGAGACAAGGACGTACTGGAGATGGAGCTGGAATGGTACTACGGTGATGCCGACGATTTCAAGGATATTGCCGGGACATTGGCGGAGAAGTACAACCTCCAGCCGGAGAATATCTCCAAATTGCAGAGAGGATTTCTGCCGAGCGATAAGGACGATGAGGCTGGTTCGGCCGATTCGGAGGCTTCATCGGAAGCGTAGGTTCGGGTGAACTTATTTTTGACAGAGGAAAGGTTGGAGGAATCCAATCTGACTCACATGTTTCTACCGGAGGAAGGTCCGGAAGAGTAGAGCTTAACCAGTGTATTTTTACCGGATGGGAATCCGGAAGAATAGATTATAACCAACGTATTTTTACCGGACAAGCTGCCGGAAGAATAAATTACAATCAAGTTCGTTTTCAGGAGGAAGATTAATGAAGGCTACTTTTATTTCCAAGGAAGGTAATGATGCTAAATTCACTATGCTTTTCACGGCAGAGGAGTTCGAGAATGCGGTAGTGGATTCCTATAAAAGCAACAAGGACCGTTTCGAAATCAAGGGATTCCGCAAGGGCAAGGCACCGAGAAAGATGATTGAGAACACCTATGGTGAGGATATTTTCTACGAAGATGCACTGAACAGCCTGCTGCAGAGCGGTTATCCGCAGGCAATCACGGACCTGGACCTGGAAGTCGTTGCTCAGCCGAAGCTGGATCTCGATGAGATCAAGAAGGGAGAGGACGTGGTGATTACCGCTGTCGTTACCTGCTTCCCAGAGGTTGAAGCAAAGGATTACTTCGGTCTCGAGGTCGAGAAGGTAGAGCGTCAGGTTACAGACGAAGAGGTAGAGAGAGAGCTGCAGAACGTGCAGAAGGCTCATGCCAGCGTGGAGACCGTAACGGACCGCAAGACCGAGGATGGCGATACCGTGGTTCTGGACTTCGATGGTTCGGTAGACGGCGTTCATTTCGATGGCGGCAAGGCAGAGAACTTCGAGCTGAAGCTGGGTTCCGGACAGTTCATCCCGGGCTTCGAGGAACAGCTGGTAGGTAAGGATGTCGAGGAAGATATCGATGTTCACGTAACCTTCCCGGAGGAATATCATGCGAAGGATCTGGCCGGTAAGGAAGCGCTCTTCGAATGCAAGATTCATGAGATTAAGAGAGAGATTCTGCCGGAAATCAACGACGAGCTGGCCAGCGATGTCAGCGAGTTCGAGACACTGGAAGAGTACAAGAACTCCATCCGTGAGAAGTTCCAGGAAGAGGACGACCGCTACGCTGAGAACATGATGAAGAACAGCATGATTATGAAGCTGGTAGAAGCCAACGATGTAGACGTTCCGGCTGTCATGGTGGAGAACGAGATTGACAACATGATGCGTGAGATGGAGCAGCAGATGGCATATCAGGGCTTCACCATGGATCAGTACATGAAGATTACCGGCCAGGACAAGAATTCCATTCGGGAGCAGTATCGTGGAGACGCGAAGACTCGCGTAGCTTCCAACATCCTGCTGAAGGCCATCATCCGTCAGGAGAACATCGAGGCTACCGAGGAAGATATCGAGAAGGAACTGGAAGCATTTGCAAAGCAGTATAACCAGACTGCTGACGACGTTCGCAAGATGATGGGCGACGAAATGCATTACTTCGAGGACGATGTGAAGAGCAGAAAGGCTGTTGATCTGCTGTTCGAGAAGGCGACTTTCGTAGAGCCGAAGGCACCGGAAGCCGAAGAAGAGACAAAGGAAGAAGAATAATCTATGAATACAATTCCGATAGTTGTTGAACAGACGGGAAGCGGGGAGCGGAGCTATGACATCTACTCCCGCCTCCTGAAGGATCGTATTATTTTCATCGATCAGCAGGTGGATGAACACCTCGCCAGTGTTGTTGTGGCGCAGCTTCTTTTCCTGGAAGCGGAAGATCCGGAGAAGGATATCAATATCTATATCAATTCGCCGGGCGGCATGGTCACAGCAGGGCTTGCGATTCTGGATACCATGAATTATGTGAAGCCGGATGTATCGACCATCTGTGTTGGCCTTGCGGCCAGCATGGGTGCCGTGCTCCTTTCCGCCGGAACGAAGGGCAAGCGCTATGCGCTTCCGAACGCGGAGATTATGATTCACCAGCCACTCGGCGGTGCGCAGGGTCAGGCTTCGGATATCAAGATTCAGGCAGACTGGATGATGAAGACCAAGGCAAGATTGAACCAGATTCTGGCGGACAATACCGGCAAGGATCTGGCCGTCATCGAGCAGGACACCGATCGCGACAACTTCATGTATGCAGACGAAGCGGTGGCGTACGGCCTGATTGATCGAGTATTGAGAGATAAATAGAGATTTCGATAAATTATTCGAGAGATTAACAGAGGAGAACGAGTGAGTAAGACAACCGATAGAAACGAATTGGTATGCTCCTTCTGCGGCAAGACCAGCTCCCAGGTTCAGCGGATTATCGTGGGCCCGGGGGATGTCGCTATCTGCAACGAGTGTGTGGAATTGTGCGAGTCGCTGATGGAGGAGACGGTTCATATCCGAACCGCGGATCTGTCCGATTTGCCGAAGCCGAAGGAAATTGCGTCGTTCCTGAGTGACTATGTCATTGAACAGGACGAAGCCAAGAAGAACCTTGCGGTTGCGGTCTACAATCACTACAAGAGAATCAAGCATCTGGAAGAGAATTCGGGCAACGATAAGAATAGTGTGGAAATTCAGAAGAGCAACATTCTGATGCTCGGTCCGACCGGAAGCGGTAAGACCTTGCTGGCGCAGACGCTGGCGAAGATGCTGGATGTGCCGTTCGCCATTGTCGACGCGACTTCCCTGACGGAAGCCGGCTACGTGGGAGAGGACGTGGAGAATATCCTCCTTCGTCTGTACCAGGCAGCGGACGGCGACCTGGAACGGGCGCAGAAGGGCATCATCTACGTGGACGAGATTGACAAAATTGCCCGCAAGTCGGAGAACATGTCCATCACCCGCGATGTCAGCGGGGAGGGCGTGCAGCAGGCGCTTCTCAAGATTATCGAGGGCACTGTAGCGAACGTTCCTCCGCAGGGCGGTCGGAAACATCCGCTGCAGGAGTTCATTCATTTTGACACGAAGGATGTACTCTTCATCTGTGGCGGCGCATTCACCGGACTTTCCACGATTATCAAGAGACGTCTCGGTAACAAGGTCATCGGATTCAATTCCGAGTATGACCGCCTGGAAGCGGCAGACGATCATGAGATTCTGCTCAAGGTCGAACCGGAGGATTTGCTGAAATTCGGCCTGATTCCGGAGCTGATTGGCCGTCTCCCGGTTATCGTGTCGCTGAAGGAGCTGACGGAAGACGCATTGGTTCGGATTATGAAAGAACCGAAGAATTCTCTGATTCGCCAGTATCAGGAGCTGTTCCGGATGGATCATGTGGAGCTGGAGATTGAAGAGGATGCAATTGTAGCAATTGCCAACAAAGCCATCGAAATGCATACCGGCGCAAGAGGTTTGCGCGGAATTTTCGAGAAAATCATGACGGATGTGATGTTCGAGCTACCGTCCCGGAAGGACGTAGTGAAATGCATTATCACGAAGGATATGGTGGAGAATGGCGGGGAGCCGATTCTGGAGACACAACCGGCATAACCGTGAGGTTGGCGTAATATGAAATCATTGGGCGGCAGGGTATCTGGTATCTTGCCGCTTCTTCTATAGATAGATTGCGCATGCTTCGCATCGCGCAGTCTCTGAAGGAGGAGACAGTAACAAGGAGGCATTAATGGAAGAAAACAAGAAACATATTCCTTTTATCCCCCTGAGAGGACAGGTCTTTTTTCCGGACACCATGGTTGGATTCTCGGTGGGAAGAGATCAATCTGTTCAATCCCTGGAATCGGCCATGGATAATGAACGGCTGGTGGCACTGGCAGCGCAGCGGGATGTCTATGTCGCGAAGCCGACCGGCAAGGATTGCTATCTGACCGGCGTGCTGGTCAAGGTGAAACAGATTCTTCGCCAGTCGGATTACATCCGGATTCTGGTTGATTGTATCGAGCGAATCCGCATTGTGAACTTCTACGAAGAAGAGGAGAATATCTTCTGCGACTGTGTGGAAGCGGAAGATTTGCTACCGGATCCGATGACGGAGGATGACAAGCTCGAATATGAGGCGTACCTTCGTCTGGTGAAGGATACGTATGGACGTTATGCCAGCGTATCCCGGGACGGCTCGACGATTCCGGATTATATCATGGAGGAGGTCGACGATCTGTCCATGATGATTAATATCGTGGCGGACGAGATGCCGTTCACGGTGGATCAGAAGCAGGAATTGCTCGAAATCGATTATCTGCCGGAACGGGCGAACTGCCTAGTAAGTAAGATGATGGATGAGCTTCAGCTGGCGAAGCTGGAGCGGGATCTGGAAGGCCGCACGACGGCGAATATCGATCGGAACCAGAAGGAATATTATCTCCGGGAGAAAATCAAGGTCCTGCAGGCGGAGCTGGGAATGGATGAGGACCAGACCGAGGAAGTGGCCCGGTGGCAGAAGAAGCTGGACGAACTGAAGCTGGAGAGCGCGACGGATCGCAAGATGCGGAGAGAAATCAATCGTTATCGCCGGATGAGCCCGACCAGCCCAGATGCCAATGTTGCCCGGAACTACATCGATACCATCCTGAATCTTCCGTGGCGCACGGAATCCAAAGCCAACATTAACGTCCGGAAGGCGGAGAAAATTCTGAATGAGGATCATTATGGCCTGGAGAAGGTCAAGGAACGGATTCTGGAACAGCTGGCCGTGATGCACCTGACCAAATCCAACAAGGGACCGATTCTCTGTCTGGTAGGGCCGCCGGGTGTCGGCAAGACATCGATTGCGAAATCGATTGCGCGGGCGACGAACCGGGAATTCGTACGGATGTCTTTGGGCGGCGTCCGGGATGAATCGGAAATTCGCGGTCACCGCAGAACGTATGTGGGCGCAATTCCGGGACGAATCATCAACGGTATCATCGAAGCCGGAACGAACAATCCGCTCTTCCTACTGGATGAGGTGGATAAGCTGGGTAATGACTTCCGGGGAGATCCGGCATCGGCACTCCTGGAAGTGCTGGATCCGGAGCAGAATAAGGAGTTCACGGACCGGTATCTAGAGATTCCATTCGACCTGTCCCATGTGATGTTCATCACGACGGCGAATACCACGCAGACCATCCCGCGGCCCCTTCTGGACCGGATGGAGGTTATCGAAATTTCCAGCTATATTGAAGAAGAGAAGGTCAAGATTGCGGAGAATTATCTGATTCCGAAGAACCTGAAGGCGCATGCCATCAAGAGTAACCAGCTGGCATTCTCGGAATCGGCCATTCGCGGCATGATTGAGTATTACACTCGGGAACCCGGCGTCCGGAACCTCGAACGGCAGATTGCATCGGTATGCCGCAAAGTGGCGAAGCAGATTGTAACCGAGAAGAAGACGCGATATACTGTCAGCATGCGGAACCTGGAGAAATATCTGGGACCGAAGGTGTTCCAGGAAGAGGATTTTGACATGAATCCGGAAGTGGGAGTGACGACCGGTATGGCCTGGACGGCAGTCGGCGGTGTCACTTTGCAGATTGAAAGCGTGAAAATGCCGGGAAGCGGCAACCTGATTCTCACCGGACAGATGGGAGATGTGATGAAGGAATCCGCCCAGACGGCCATCGGTTACATCAAATCACTATCGGATAAGTATGGATTGGATCCGGCACTATTCAAGGATTATGATATACAGATCCACATTCCGGAGGGTGCAACGCCGAAGGATGGTCCGTCTGCCGGCGTGACCATGTGCACCGCGCTCTTCTCGCTGTTATCCGGCCGGAAGGCGAAGCGAAATATCGCGATGACGGGCGAGATTACCCTGCTGGGCACCATTCTTCCGGTGGGCGGAATCAAAGAGAAGGTACTGGCGGCCTACCGCCAGGGAATCCGGACTATTCTGCTACCGAAGGATAACGAGCGGGATATTCAGGAAATTCCGAAATCGGTAAGAAGCAAGCTGGAGTTCGTGCTCTTAGAGAAGGCGGAGGATGCTTTCGAGCAGGTGCTTCTGCCGGAAGAAAGCGAGAAATAGAAATGAGAATAGTGAAATCGGAGCTGGAAGCGGTTGCGGTCAAGCCGTCGCAGTATCCGGAAGCGAATTGCGATGAAATTGCTTTTGCCGGAAGATCTAATGTGGGGAAGTCCTCTCTGCTCAATCTGCTGACGAACCGGAAGAAACTGGCGCGGGTCAGTGGAAGTCCCGGGAAGACGCGGACGATTAATTTCTACCGGATTAATGATGAGTTCCGAATCGTCGACCTTCCGGGCTATGGCTACGCGAAGCTGTCACGGTCGGAGACGGAGAAGTGGGGCGACATGATGGACGCTTACCTGAGTCAGCGGAAGGGGCTGCGGAAGGTCGTCCAGCTGGTGGACATCCGGCACGAGCCGTCGGCACTGGATGTGCAGATGTATGATTACCTTCGGTATTACGGACTGGACGGGCTGGTGGTGGCCACAAAGGCGGACAAGATTTCCCGGAACCAGCAGCAGAAATCCATTCAGCTGATTCGGAAGACACTGGGAATGAAGAAAGACGATATGGTGATTCCGGTATCCGCACTGAAGCGGACCGGTCAGGATCAATTATTGGATGCCATTGAGAAAATTCTGAACAAGGAAGATAATAAGGAAGATAATACGACAGATAACACGGAGACGAAGAAAGATTCGGAACAAGGAGGAAACGAAGAATGAGTACACAGGAACATGTAATCGGTAAAATTCTTTACACCGAGAAAGACATCCGCCAGAGAGCAGAGGAACTGGGCAAGGAGATTTCCAAGGAATTCGCCGGCGAGGAGCTGATTGTCATCGGCACGCTGAAGGGCTCGGTTCCGTGGATGTGTGACCTGCTCAAATGCCTGGATCTCGATACATCCATCGACTTCGTGAAAGCCAGCAGCTACGGCTCCAGCACGACCTCTTCCGGCGTGGTGAAGATCAGCATGGATACCGAGATGAACCTCTACAACAAGAACGTGCTGGTGGTAGAAGACATCGTGGATACCGGCAACACGCTGAAGTATCTCCTGGAGAAGCTGCAGGAGCGCCATCCGAAGACGCTGAAGGTATGCACCATGCTGGACAAGCCGTCCCGCCGCACCGCAGACTTCCACGCCGACTACATCGGCTTCGAAGTGGAGGACCTCTTCATCGTCGGCTACGGACTCGACTACGACCAGAAGTACCGCAACCTGCCGTACATCAGCTACCTGCAGAATGAGAACTAATCGCCGGCGAGTCGCCAACCGATAATCCGGTAATGGCAAGAATCGGCTCCCTGATAGGCGAGCGCGAACGGAGAATTCTCCGCCATGGGCAAATCGATAAGAGGACACGAACCGTTGTGCGAGCGTGAATGAATGAGCGCTCGCCGAGAGCAATTCGCTGGAGTTTGTGTCCGGACCGGCGAAAGTTTAAAAAACGGCCGAATCGGTACACAAAAGCCACCCTTTCGTCCTTTTTGCCTCAAGTAGGTTCCATACACCATCTTTTCCCGATATGATACGAGCATATCATGATGCGGAAAGGATGGTGTTTTTAGGATGAAGGAATATCAGCGGAGAAAAGAGCGTGGCATCGTGCTGCCGAGCGCCGTGTATCACCAATGCATCTGGGTGGTAAAGGATATGGACCGGCTGCAAACGATTGCAAGGCGTGGCTTTGCCGGGGAGATGCTGGCAGAGGAAATGGTATCTTATGGGGAAGTGCCGAAAGAAGCGGCGGCATGTGGAAGTGGTTCGGTGGAAATCTGTGGAGACAAGCCACGGGAAGCCGTGACCTATGTCAATATCGTGGCGGAGAGCGAGATTTGCGGAGGAACTCCGGTGGAAACTGCGGCATATAGCGGCGCGACACTCGAAATCGCCACTTGCGGAAACACCGCGGTGGAAATGGTGCCGGCAATTTCCCCGGAGCAGGAAGAAGCGATGTTCAAGCTGGATTGCATCCACCATGCGCTATTGCTGGTGCCGGAAGAATACCGAGAAGGTATTCTGTATAGCATCCGGAACCGGGGGAGCGGCTATTATGATTTCGCCCATGAGAATACCTGGAAGAAATGGAAGCAGCGATTCATCTACGCGCTGGCGGTCAATCTGCGGCTGGTGTCGCCGCAAATCTATTAGTTGTGGAAGAAAAGTGTACTGAAGGGGAATTTCTTTTCTGCTATGATGTCCTTGTCAGATAGAACGGCAGTGATATCGTCCTGGCATGCGATGTGTCGGTCTATGTGTTTTCACTTCTTTAGGATATGTGCGGATGCACTTGGGTCGAAGCGACGGCAAAGCCGTCGCTTTTGTTGTATTTTATCTTTATTCTTCCGGTTGAAAGTGTTAGAATGACATGATGGAATAGACGATAATATTATTCCTGTAAAGAAGCTGGGAAGGTGGAATCCGCAATGGCATTCGAAGAGAAGACAATTGATTCACAGATTATGTATGAAGGCCCGATTTTCCGAATTCGGAAACATAAGGTCATCGCGGTCGGCGACCAGATTGCTTACCGGGATATCTTAGAGCATAACGGTGGAGCAGTTGTCCTGGCGGTGAAGGAAGACGGCAAGATTCTGGTGGTTCGTCAATACCGGACGACACTGAATCGGCAGATGCTGGAGCTTCCGGCGGGTAAGCTGGACGGAGACGAAGACCCGAAGGAAGCGGCCATTCGTGAACTCAAGGAAGAGACCGGATATACCGCGAAGGAAATTCGCCACCTCACCACCATCAACCCGAGCTGCGGATACACGACAGAGATGTTATATATCTATCTCTGTACCGGACTGACACCGGGTGAGACCGCATTTGATGACACCGAAGATTTGGACTTATTAGAATTCACTGCGGATGAACTGATCCGGATGATTATGGATGGAACCATTCAGGACGCGAAGACCATCGTGGGTGTGCTCCTTGCGAGAACCGCCGGTGAGATATAATATTTCTGGGAGAATAGAATGGAAGCCTTCATTGACTATCTGAAAAATACCAAGAACAAGGCGGAGAACACCCTCGTTGCCTATCAACGAGATCTGAAGGCCTTCGAATTGTTCCTGGAAGGACGGGGCGAGAAGAACCTCAGCGATTGCAAGGAAAGTGACGCCGCGGCCTATATATTGGAACTGAATAACGAGAGCAAATCCAAGGCGACGATTAACCGGAAGATTTCCTCTTTGCGCGCCTTCTACGATTACAAGCTGGAGGAAGGAGAGATTAAGTCGAATCCCTTCCAGCGAATCAAGTCAGCCAAGAACGACAAGCGTCAGATTGAATTCCTGACCGTGGAAGAGGTGACGGCGCTGCTGGAGCTGCCGGACGATACCGCGAAGGGCCTTCGGGACCGTGCGCTGTTGGAATTCATGTACGGCACGGGCGCCCGGGTGACAGAGCTGGTACGCCTTCGCTTCACGGATATCAACCTGAAGATGAATTTCGTCACCCTCAAGGACAACGAGGGAGAAAGCCGGATTGTGCCGATTGGTTCCTACGCCAGCCGGGCATTGCAGGAATACATCGATCAGGCCTTCGAGGAGATTAAAGGGGAGCCGCGCGCGAAGGATGATTACCTCTTCATCAATTTCCGCGGACAGCCGCTGACCCGACAGGGCATCTGGAAAATCCTCAAGGAGTACGGCAAGGAGCTGGACATCGAGGACAAGATGACACCGCAGATTCTTCGTAACAGCTTTGCGGTCCATATTCTGCAGAATGGCGGCGACCTCAAGACCCTGCAGGAGCTGATGGGCTTCGAGGATATGTCGGTGGGTATTGCTTACCTGGCAGTGCTCAACGTGCGGATTCGCGATGTGTACAACCGGACGCATCCGAGAGCCTGACGAAAATTATTTTTACAAAATATCTTGAAAGCAAATCGATTATTTGATATACTGTTCAAGTTATTACGGACGGTCCTCTGGTAGGAGACAGCAAGGCGATATTGCCTGGAAATGACAGAAAGAAGAGCACACCATGAGCGTCTTGGAAAGGAAGGAGGAATAACAAATGAACGTAATTGATTCGATCACAAAGGAATACAAGAAGACTGATATTCCGGAATTCAACATCGGTGATACCGTAAGAGTACACGTTAAGATTGTTGAGGGACAGAGAGAGAGAATTCAGGTATTCGAAGGATATGTCCTGAAGAAGCAGAACGGCGGAATTTCCGAGACATTCACAGTAAGAAGACTGTGCCAGGG
>CAVGMK010000058.1:0-4588 GCA_963630135.1 Oscillospiraceae bacterium | reverse complement strand
ATCCAGACATTCTTTGTAATCGGCAATTAGATTTCCGCCGCCAAAGGCTTTCATGGTGAAGATTCCGATGCCGGCATCTATACAGGCGGAAATGGCATCTTCCATTTCTTTCCGCGTGCCCGGATTGTTTCCGTTCCGGATTCCCAGGCCGGTTCTGTTGATGAGAGGGAAGACCACGTCGCATGCCGGAACATGGGACATCTCGAGACAGGCATCCACATGATGGGTGGAAATACCGATGGCGCGAATTATTCCCCGATTCTTGAGTTCTATCAGTGCTTTCCACGCATCGCTTCGCTCATGGAAATCCGCTATGCCGCGAACCTCATGCAGTAAGAAAATATCCACCATTGGGATATCCAGTTCCTGAAGACATTCTTCCACTGCTTGAACAGTTTCGTCGTAACCGGTTTCGAGCGTCTTACTGCATATCACCGGAAGTGGTTGCCCGTCGGACTTGATTTTGGCCAAGGCAGGTCGGATGTAGCGATACGTATCATAATATTGCGCCGTATCCAGGAAATTGATGCCGGCTTCGACGGCGTAGCGGATGACGGCGGCGCCTTCGTCGATGGGAAGATTCTTCTGAGAGAATCCCATCGTCAGTGTTCCCATGCCGACGGGGGTGACTTCGATGCCGGTCTTTCCAAGGGTGTTTTTCTTCAACATATTTCTAAGATAACTCATTGATGGTTCCTTGCGTTTGATCTGTTATGTCTACACATTTTATGCCATCCTAACATAAAACCATTCGTTTTTAAATATCATGAAACAATTTTATCATATTGTTACGGAATTCATACTGTGATAATATGAATAAGAAAATGGGTAAGGAAAGTTATTTATTACAATAAAGGGCAGTACAAGGGACTGTAAAGGAGGGCAAATTGAGCGATTTTTGGAAAGAGTATAATGAGAAGCTGGTGACAGCGGAAGAGGCGGTCAAGGTGGTTAAGAGTGGAGACTGGGTCGATTACGGATGCCATCTCTCGTGCCCGGAACTGCTGGACAAGGCACTTGCCGGACGCAAGGACGAACTTCAGGACGTGAAGGTGCGGAGCCTGCTGATGTATAACCCGCTGGCGATTGTCGAATGTGACCCGAAGCAGGAGCATTTCGTCTATCATTCCTGGCACATGTCGAAGTTCGAGAGACAGCTCTGCGATAAAGGGCTGTGCTAT
Source organism: Oscillospiraceae bacterium (assembly GCA_963630135.1). Taxonomy (GTDB): domain Bacteria; phylum Bacillota; class Clostridia; order Peptostreptococcales; family Anaerovoracaceae; genus Mogibacterium_A. The sequence goes on along the minus strand of CAVGMK010000058.1, from coordinate 3,407 downwards.
TTCATCCCGATGCTGTTCCGGAACCTGCCGGGATATTACCGCCGTTTCCTCGATGTGAACGTGGCCATGATGGCGGTTCCGCCGATGGACGACAATGGATATTTCAATTTCTCCGTTAACAACGCCACCGCCAGAGCGGTAATGGACAAGGCAGATGTCATTATTCTGGAAATCAACGAGAAGCTGCCGAGATTGTATGGTGTAGAGAATCAGGTCCACATTTCTGAAGTGGATTATGTCGTGGAGGGACCGCATCGCGACTTAGACGAGCTGCCTTCCGCCACCGGCAGCGAGATTGACGAAATCATCGCGAACCAGATTGTCAGCCGCATGGAAGATGGCGCCTGCATCCAGCTTGGCGTTGGCGGAATGCCGGATTTGATTGGCAAGAAGATTGCGGAATCCGACCTCAAGAACCTGGGCGTTCATTCCGAATTAATCGTCAACGCGAACTTGGATATGTACAAGGCCGGTAAAATTACGAATCTTAATAAGCCGGGCGACATGAAAGGCAAGAGCATCGGCGGACTGGTCTACGGAACGAAGGAGCTGGTGGACTGGAGTGCCGAGAATCCGGAAGTCCTCATGTACCCGATGAGCTACGTGAACAGCGTGGATGTCGTTCGCAGCATCGACAAATTCACCTCCATCAACAGCTGTGTGGCCGTCGATCTCTATGGCCAGATTAGCTCGGAATCCGCCGGCACCCGCCACATCAGCGGCACCGGTGGTCAGCTGGACTTCCTGAACGGCGCGTATGACAATCCGACGTCCAGCAGTTACATCTGCATGCCGTCTTCCCGCGTGGACAAGAAGGGCGTCCGCCACTCCAATGTGCGTGCGACCTTTAACGGCGATATCATCACCGACCCGAGAAGCCAGGCGTACATGATTGTGACCGAATACGGTATCGTCAACCTGGCCGGCCGTTCGACCTGGGAGCGCGCCGAGCTTCTGATTAGCATTGCCCATCCGGATTTCCGGGATGAGCTGATTCAGGAAGCCGAGAAGATGAAGATCTGGAGACGAACCAACCGTCTGAAATAATTGTATTCGGGGTTAAAAAAAGGGAAGTGCACCTTTCGGTTGCACTTCCTCTTTCTTTGTCTTATGTTTCCGACTTCACCATGGGCAGTTCATCTGCCTTCCGTGTTCTTCGGTGCTCTCTGACACTGCGGTATTGCAGCTCTGCCAGATGGCTATTTTGTCGAATGGCCAAATGCGGAATGATTAATAATCAATGCGAAGTCAGGCATCATCGGATAGCGGATTAATCATCGTTATCATCATTGTCGGTATTGTCGCCGTCCTGATTCTGACTTTCTTCTTCGGCCTTCTGTTTCGCCTCTTCTTCGGCTTTCTTCTTCGCCGCTTCCTCGGCTTTCTTCTTCTTCTCCGCCGCCTTCTCCGCGTAGTAGGTGGAACGGCCGCTTTCCGTACCCTTCGTGTAGTACTCGCCGTTGACGTAGGTCACATCGCTTGGCTGTTCCTTATAGGAGCCTTTCTTCGCCTTCGGAATCTGGTTCATAATCTTGCCCCAGAGTGCGGCAGCCGGTCCGGACATGGATGTCAGCTGCATGTTGACGTCGTTACCAATCCAGAGAGCCGCAGCATAGGATGGGGTGAATCCGTCGAACCAGATATCGTATTCGCTGGATGTCGTTCCCGTCTTACCACCGGACTGAACGCCGCTGATGGAAGCAGGGGAACCGATACCTTTGCTGACAACAGACTTGAGCATGTCGGTCATGATGAATGCAACGCCTTCGTCCAGCACCTTCGTGGATTCGGACTTGCTCTCCAGGAGTACGTTGCCGTCGCGGTCCGTCACCTTGGTATAAGCGATGGAGGACTGTCTTACGCCGCCATTCGGGAATGTCGCGTATGCCTGCGCCATCTCCAGCGGGATAACGCCCTTCGTAAGTCCGCCCAGCGCGAGTGCCGCCGGGTTCATATCATTGGTGTCTCCATCCCGAACCAGCGTCGTGATACCGAACTTCTCCACCAGGTCCGCGATATATTCCGCGCCGACCTGAAGTTCCAGCTTCACCGCGCAGACGTTGATGGACTGCTGCAACGCCCTTCTCATCGTCATCGCTCCGCTGAAGGTATTGCTGGAGTTCTGCGGCCAGGTCTTGCCATTGAAGGTCATTCTTTCGTCAATGATGACGGATGAAGCGGTGAGATAATCACCGTAGTACTTCGTCCCTTGCTTGTCGTGTCCGGTATTGGTGTAGGTGAATTTCTTTCCTTCTGCAGCCAGATCATAGCTCTTCTGCAATGCACCGGAATATACCGAAATCGGCTTGATGGAGGATCCGGACTGTCTCGGGTTAATCGCTCTGTTGTAGAGATGTTCTCCGGACTGCTTCCGTCCGCCAACCATGGCCTTAATCTTGCCGGTTCCAACCTCGACGATTACCATAGCCGCCTGTGGCTGAATGGTCTTCTCCGGCATGGTATATGCATCGGATGTGATGGTTGCCGTGTTCTTGCCGAGTTTGATCCAACCCGGATAATCCTCAAAGAACTGTGCCGATATCGTCAGGTTACCATCATCGTCCATCGTCTCATAATCGGCTGGGATATTGATATATCCGCCGCTGTACATGTACAGCTTGCTGTTCTCCTTCACGTAGGTCGATTTGAATTCCAAGCTATATCCGGATGTCGTTGTGTAGATATTCAGCCGATATCCGGATTTGATGGTAAGCGATCCATCTTCGTTAATCTTGCATTCCTTCTTCGCAATCTTGAACTCCTTCTTATCATTGAAGAAGTTGCTGTATTTATACAGCATGATATTTCCGTAGGAATCAACGATGTTGTCATCTGCATCGGTATTATATGTATAGACGGAAGGGAAGTTCGAATCGTCCTTGAACTCCTTCACGATGGTCTTCTGCGCCTTGGAATCCACCGTGGAGTAAATCTTCAAGCCGCCGGTGTATACCAGATCCTGCGCCTTGCTCTCCGAATAATCGTACTTGTCCACCAGGTCCTGAATGACCTCATCAATGAGGTATTCCCGGAAATAAGAATAGACAGACGATTTGTTGGTGAGCTCGGGATCTAAGAAATCCGTTAATTTCTTTTTGACCGCCTTATTATACTCGTCCTCGGTAATGTAACCTTGCTCTTTCATCAGGGCCAGGCAGGTCTCGCGGCGGTCCTTGGATTCGTCGTTGGCAACGTACTTGCCGGAAGAGCTCTTGAGCACCGTATCGTTGCTGTCCGGGGATTCGCCCGACTCGAGCTTCTGCACCAGCGCGTAGTCATTTGGAGCCTGCGGCAGGGCGGCCAGCGCCGCGCATTGTTCGAGGGAGAGGTCCTTCACGCTCTTGCCGAAATAAGCTTCCGAAGCGGTCTCCACGCCGTAAGCACCGAAGCCCAGATAGATGGTGTTG
>CAVGMK010000057.1:0-9462 GCA_963630135.1 Oscillospiraceae bacterium | reverse complement strand
CAGGGAGTTGTACAGCAGCGTTCTGTTCTCATCATAAGCTTCCAGGTCTGGCATCTCGCCAACGCATCTGCCAATAACCTTCTGAATCAGGGTTGGAGGGCAAACGGAACCGATCTCACGAGCGGCACCAACTACGCCGGCATATACTTCCTCGCCCAGCTCGCACTTGCCATTAACGAATACGTATCCGATACGCTCGCCCGGCAGGGACAGGGACTTGGACCAAGAATAGCATACGATGGTGTTCGGATAGATGTTCGGGATGAACGGAACAACTACGCCGCCGTATACGAGTTCACGATAAGGTTCATCAGCGATGATGTAGATTGGATGTCCATATTCCTTACCCTTCGCGGACAGAATCTCTCCAACCTTCTTCAGTGTCTCTTCGGTGTATACAACGCCGGACGGGTTGTTCGGGGAGTTGATAACAACAGCCTTCGTGTTCGGTGTGATAGCCTTCTCCAGCTCTACCAGGTTGATCTGGAAGTGCTCGGTATCAGCCGGAACGGTCTTCAGGGTTGCGTTGTCAATTCCGAAGAATACCTTGTATTCTGGGAAATAAGGAGCAACTGCTACGAATTCTGCTTCCGGTGTGTCGGTCAGCGCCTTCGCTACTGCAACCAGTGCCGGTGCGCAACCGCATGTCATGAACAGCTCGCTAGCCTTCGCGTCGCAATTGAATCTCTCGTTGAGATTGTCAGCGATTGCCTGTCTAACATCTTCGTGGCCTGCTGCTACCGAATATCCGTGAAGCTGGATGGAATCGTAGTTCTGAGCCAGATCTGCGATTGCTTCGTTAACGGATGCCGGTGCCGGAATGCTTGGGTTACCCAGAGAGTAGTCATATACGTTCTCCGGGCCAACGATCTTAGCCTGTTCCAGACCATAAGCGAAGAGTGCTCTGATTACAGACGGTGCTGTACCATAACCATATTGCTTTTTGTTTACCATTTTCCTTCTCCTTTCAACAAGAACATAAAATTATTCTCCAAGTTGCACGACGATTATAACACAACGCGTTGTTGTTTTAAAGTTATCAATTTCCCTATATTCGAAAAAACCATCCATATGGTATACTATATTTGCTTTTTATTTCCTGCAGATTGAAAGGTTTTCATTATATATGAGATCATCAAATACAAGCACGCCAAAGCATGCGAGAAAGTCAACCGGCAGCACCGGCTCGGGGGCGGGCGCCGCAAAGACGCAGCGGGCCGCTGCAAGCTCGAATTCCGGTACGAGAGCCGGCGCGGGCGCAAGAACAGGCACTGGTTCCGGCAAGCACAGCGTTTCCGCGAAATCCGGCAGGCGCCGGAAACGCAGCACTAAGCGCACTGACGGCAAGCACCGCTTCCCGCGCTGGAAACGCGCCCTGATTCTCATCGGTGTCATCCTGATTGCCGGCGTAATCGGCCTTCATCTGTATACGCATCCGTCACAGGTGGATTCCACCGGGTACAAACACGCCTCCCAGTTCGGAAACACGATTGTCCTGAACGGCATTGACGTCTCCTACGCGCAGGGGAGCAAGATTAACTGGAACAAGGTGAAGCGGAACGGTGTGGATTTCGTATTCATCCGAGCCGGCTACCGAGATTCGACCGATGGCAAGATTCACAAGGATTCCCAGTTCCGGAAGAACATCCGCCGCGCGAAGCGAGCCGGTCTGATGGTGGGCGTGTATTTCTACTCCCAGGCGACCACCAAGTCGGAAGCCGCCAAGGAAGCCCGCACGCTACTTCGCTGGGTGAAGGGTTACGACATCGACCTGCCGCTGGTCATCGATTACGAAATTCTGGAGAACGGACGCCTTCACCAATTCCTATCGAAGGATTCCTACACCAAGACCAAGGGCACCGAGATTGTCAAGCGCTTCTGTGAGGTCATCCGCAACGCCGGCTATGAACCGGGCGTCTACTCGAACTACGACCTGCTAACCGGTAAGCTGAACTCGAAAGAACTCGCCAAGAACGCCCACATCTGGGTGGCCCACTACGACAGCTCGACGGATTACCCGAACAAATACGAATTCTGGCAGGCATCGAACCAGGCCACCATCAGCGGCGTGAAAGGCGATGTGGACCGCAACTTCTGGTATTTCTACAAGGGCGGCATGACTACCTACGGCAAACGGAACGTCAATGCGAAGTCGCTGAAGCATTGCACCATCAAACTCAAGAAGCACAGCTTCTACCTCGTCGGCCGCAAAGTGGAACCGTCCCTCACCGTGAAGTACGGTAAAAAGACATTAACAGAAGGCAAAGACTACCGGGTGAGCTATGTGAAGAACGCCTCCGCCGGGTACGCCTATGCGGTGGTCACTGGACTCGGAAACTACAAGGACATGAAGCTCACGCGTTTTCGGATAAAGACGGTATTGTAGAATCTACTTTTGGCAAAGAATCCGCTATTGGGGACTTCCAGGTAAGGAATGGGGTTCAAGGCAGAGAAATTACCGGGGAATCCGGCAAGGCGGGATGGATTCGGAAAGAGTACGCCGAACACCGGGAATATAAATGTATCAGTAGAAAATAAGGAGAAGAATTATGAAGAAGAAATTATTGCTGATATCCCTCATTGCTGTGCTGGCGCTGACGCTGGGCGCCTGCTCCTCTTCGAATGAGGATGAGGATCCTGCAGCGCAGAAGGAAACGATTAGCGGTCTCGACAATTCGGAGGTGGAGGATTATCTGAACCAGTATAATCTGGATGCGGAGAATACCCTCTCGGCGGATGATCTGACGACGAACGACGATGGCACCATCACCTGCACTGTTGCGGGAATTGATGTGAAGTTCGTCACCAGCGATGACGGGTTGCTGACGGTAACGCTGTCTTTCCAGGATCTCGAGGATGAGAATCTGGATGTGGTGGCACGGGATTTCCTGATTGCCATGGACTCCGAGCTGACCTATGATGACGCTTCCGGCATGCTGAAGGATCTGAGAAACGGCAGCACATCCTGCAATCTCGGCAGCGTAAAGGCCAAGCTGACGGAGACATTTGGCGGATACGAGCTCCGGCTGTATTCTCCGCTGGAAGACATCCTTGAGAATTACGATTCCATGGTAGAAGATCTGGATGATGTGAAGGATAACGATTAGGCGTAGGCATTGCTAACAAATCATTCCAGAATGGTAGATTGATTGGATTACAACAGCTAGGATGCAACCCTGTCTTTGACAGTTACAACGGCGAAAAACGGCTACACGCCCAGTAAATACTGGCGTTGTAGCCGTTTTCTTCGTCGTAACGATATGTACTATATTATCGTATATGCACTTAGGATGACATCGATTACAAATCAGCGAGAAGTCTATTTGCTGTCGCCAAATTCGGAAGATTCGGATTCAGAGGACTTGGAAGAATCCGTCGAATCGGTTGACTTCGAGGATTTCGTAACCTTCGTTGCTGCGGAGGAGTAAGCTGCCGTGATTGTCCATTTTCCGTCCTTCTCCTCCAGCTCGAACTGAAGCTCCTGCTTCGCTTCCCCGAGCTTCTCCACTGCATCGGAGTACGCCGTCAGCGCATCCGGAAGAATGTCGGAATAGACCTTCTTCTGCAGGGCTTTCTCACCCTTGTTGATATAGAGCTTGGTCAGCGATGTCTTGTTCTTCTTCATGTAGTCCGACGTGATGGATTTGAGCTTCTTGCTGATATCAATTTCCGACAACTCATCCGGGTTATAGCCGTAGGTCACGTTGACATTGACGGTCGTCTTCTCGTCCGTAATTTCCGTCGCGGTAATCGTGTAGTCGGTAATGAAGTCTTCCTTCATCTTCGTGGCGAAATTCGTCACGCTCTTCTGCGCGGTATCAGACAGGTCTTTCTTCGAAAGACCCAGAGACTGATAGAAGACCTTGCCCAGATTCTCCAGCTCGGTGATTCCGGTGTCATCCATTACATCTTCGGTGCAATAATCCGAAGCCGTGGAGAAGTCCCCGCTCGCCAGCACCTGCATGAACTGATCCACCGTTTCCTGCACTTCTTCCTTCTCTTTGTTCGCGCAGCCGGTCAGCATGCCGGTGGCAAGGAGCATTGCCATAATTGCTGCGATAATTCTGATTGTTCTATTCTTCATTCTGTTCTTCATCCTACCTATCCCTGTCTGATTCAACGTTGCTGTCTTCCGCCGGCTCACACTTCTTGAATTATACTATAGAACCCCATTCTTGACAAATCCCAGCACTCGAAAAGCCGCCTCCTCAGATAGAAGCGGCCGTTTCAATTGTATCTATATCGCTCTCTGCCGGACTGCGATTACGGGTTCTTATGAGCGAATTTCGCCTTGCGAATTCTTATTCGAAATCCAAGCCAAATACGTTCGTCTTCTATCTCCTCTCAATTCTTGGAGTAGACCTTCCTGTAACCTCTGGAACGGTTCCTTAGAACTTCAGCTTGGAGAACTTCTCATTCTTCGGATAAGCCTTCTCCGACAGGGAATCTGCCATCTTCTCGATGGCCTTCTTCTCCTTCGAGCTCAGCTTCGTCGGAATCTCCACGATGACCTTCACGAACAGGTCACCGTAACGTCCGGTACGCGGATTCTTCACGCCCTTACCCTTGAGCCGGAAGTTCGATCCCGTCTGGGTTCCTGCCGGAATGGTGTAGCTGTAGGTCTCATTGAAGCCCGGCACGCTGACCTTCGCGCCCAGCGCCGCCTGGTCGAATCGAATCGGTAAATCCAGATACAGGTCATCGCCTCTGCGCTTGTAAGTGCTATGCGGCTTGACGTTGATGACAATGTACAGGTCTCCGTTCGGTCCGCCGTTCGCGCCCGGTTCTCCCTGACCGCGAATCGGAATAACGCTGTCGGTATCGACTCCGGCCGGAATGCTGATCTTAATCTTCACGTTCTTGCGAACGGAGCCTGTTCCACGGCAATCCGGGCATGGCGTGTCGATAATCTGACCGGTACCACCGCACTTCGAGCACGTTGTGACATTCTGAATCCGGCCAAAAGGAGTGTTCGAAACCTGACTCACCTGTCCGGTTCCGCCGCAGGCATCGCAGGTGTGCTTCTGCGTTCCCGGTGCGGTTCCCTCGCCGTTACAGGTCTTACACTTGACCAGCTTGTTCAGCTCAATTTCTTTATCACATCCGAAGACCGCTTCCGTGAACTCAATCGTCAGCGTCTTCTGCAGGTCCCTGCCCTTCGTCGGGCCGTTCCGACGCGATGCCGAACGGCGTCCACCGCTGAAGCCTCCGCCGAACATATCGAAGATATCGCTGAAATCGAAGCCGCCGAAACCGCCATCGAATCCACCTGCACCGCCGAAGCCTGCGTTCGGATCGACGCCGGCATGACCGAAGCGGTCATATTTGCTCTTCTTGTCCGGATCCGACAGGACGGCATAAGCCTCGTTCACTTCTTTGAACTTCTCCTCCGCTTCCTTGTCGTCCGGGTTGCGGTCCGGATGGTATTTCATGGCCATTTTACGGAAAGCCTTCTTGATTTCCTCTTCCGTTGCGCCTTTCTGGAGACCTAGCACTTCATAATAGTCTCTTTTCTCAGCCATTCGTATATCCTTTCCATCGTTGTTCATCTGCTTCATGAATAATCCATTCACGAAGCTTCTTCGCATCATCTATATTCACGAATCTTATCGCCTCTATCATCCCCCATCATATCAAGGCTCATCGGGCGATGGATTCCTTTCTTTCACTTCATGAAGCTGCCGGCACTTCTGCCGGCAGCCTCTCTTATCCACCAAAGATTAGTTGTCTTCGTCAACAACCTCGTAGTCTGCATCAACGGTGTTGTCTCCGCCGGCACTATGCTGCTGTGCACCCATGTCCGGGCCGGCAGCACCGGCACCGGCACCGGCGCCAGCTCCTGCGGCACCGTTTGCACCCTGTGCAGCCTGTGCTTCCTGATAGATTCTGGTGGAGATTGGATAGAACGCGTTGGTCAGCGCTTCCATCTTGCTCTTCAGATCCTCTACGGATGCATTGTTGTTCACTGCCTCCTGCAGATCCTTCTTGGCGTTCTCAACAGTCTCCTTCTCGGAAGCCTGAACCTTGTCGCCCAGTTCCTTCATCTGCTTCTCAATCTCGAAAATCATGGCTTCTGCCTGGTTCTTCGTCTCAATGGCTTCCTTATGCTTCTTATCCTCTTCGGCGAATCTCTCCGCTTCCTTAATCTTCTCGTTAATCTCGTCCTCGGACAGCTTGGTGGAAGATGTGATGGTAATCTTCTGTTCCTTGCCGGTTCCCAGGTCCTTTGCGCTAACGTTAACGATGCCGTTAGCGTCAATGTCGAAGGTTACTTCAATCTGCGGAATTCCACGAGGAGCCGGTGCGATACCGGACAGCTGGAATCTTCCCAGTGTGATGTTATCCGATGCCATCTCTCTCTCGCCCTGCAGAACGTGAATGTCTACTGTGGTCTGGTTATCTGCTGCCGTGGAGAAAATCTGGCTCTTCTTGGTCGGAATCGTCGTATTTCTCTCAATCAGCTTGGTGGAGATTCCGCCCAGCGTCTCGATGGACAGGCTCAGCGGGGTAACATCCAGCAGCAGTACGTCGTTGACCTCACCGGTCAGTACGCCGGCCTGGATGGAAGCACCGATAGCTACGCACTCATCCGGGTTAATGCCCTTGAATGGCTCCTTACCGGTAACTCTCTGTACTGCAGCCTGTACAGCCGGGATACGGGTCGAACCACCAACCAGAATAACCTTGCTCAGGTCAGCCGATGTAACGCCGGCATCCTTCATGGCCTTGTTCATCGGCTCGATGGATCTCTCTACCAGGTCCGAAGTCAGCTGATCGAATCTTGCTCTGGTCAGGTCCATGTCCATATGCAGCGGGCCTTCTGCCGTAACCGTGATGAACGGCAGGTTAATCTTCGTGGTCTGTGCGCTGGACAGTTCCTTCTTCGCCTTCTCTGCAGCTTCCTTCAGTCTCTGCAGTGCCATGTTATCCTTACGCAGGTCTACGCCGTGTTCCTTCTGGAACGAATCGGCCAAGAAGTCCATAATCTTGTTATCGAAGTCATCGCCGCCCAGATGGGTATCACCGTTGGTTGCCAGTACTTCGAATACGCCGTCGCCCAGCTCCAGTACGGATACATCGAACGTACCGCCGCCCAGGTCGTATACCAGAATCTTCTGGGATCCGTCTGCCTTGTCCAGGCCGTAAGCCAGTGAAGCGGCTGTCGGCTCGTTGATAATTCTCTTTACGTCCAGTCCGGCAATCTTGCCGGCATCCTTCGTTGCCTGCTTCTGTGCATCGGAGAAGTAAGCCGGTACGGTGATAACCGCTTCCGTTACCTTCTCGCCCAGATAGCTCTCTGCGTCAGCCTTCAGCTTGGACAGAATCATCGCGGAAATATCCTGCGGTGTGTACTGCTTGCCATCGATTTCTACATGGTAGTTCTCACCCATGTGTCTCTTGATGGATGCAATAGTTCTGTCCGGATTGGTGATTGCCTGTCTCTTTGCGGTCTCGCCGACCAGTCTCTCACCGTTCTTGGTAAATGCCACAACGGATGGTGTGGTTCTTGCGCCCTCTGCGTTGGCGATGACGGTTGGTTCTCCGCCTTCCAGTACTGCTACACAGCTATTTGTTGTTCCCAAATCGATTCCAATTACTTTGCTCATTTTATCTACCTTGCCTTCCTTAGAATTTACTTGATTTACTTTGTTACTGCGACCATTGCCGGCCGTATTACTTTATCATTCAGCGAGTATCCCTTCTGCAGGACCTTGCTGACTTTGCCACTTTCCAGTTCGTCATTCTCTTCGGTCATCACGGCGTTGTGTTTCACCGGATCGAAGTCCTGACCCTGCGCTTCCACCTCTGCCAGGCCGCTCTTCTCGAACGCGGTCTTCATCTGGGTAAAAATAAGTTCCATCCCCTTGGCATATCCGGCCGGATCATCCTCTGCCTTCGATGCCAGCGCTCTCTCGAAATTGTCCAGCACCGGGAGCAGCTCGGTAATCAGCTTCTCCGTCGCATACTGGCGAATATCGCTCTTCTCTTTCGAGACACGCTTCTTGTAATTCTGGAACTCGGCCATCAGCCTTACGTATTTGTCATTCGCATCATCGGCGCTTTCTGTCTTCGGTTCCGAAGCCTCTTGGCTAGCGCCTTCCGAGCTACCGGCTTCCGAAGCCGGTTCCTTGGCTTCTTCTGAAGCAGTACCTTCTGCCGCTGCTTCCTCGGAAGTGCCGGCGGACGCGCTCGTGCTCTGGGCCTCTTCTTCCGCTACTTCCGGTTTCTTCTGCTCTTCACTCATTCTTCTTTGTCTTCCTTTCCTCTGCTCAGCATGAACGAACGGCTGAGGTTATTTGTCAGATATTCCATAATTGATGTAACTTCGCTGTAGTTCATTCGCGTCGGTCCGATGACGCCAATCTTGCCCACCAGTTTGCCGTTGACGTGGTACGTCGCGGTGATGACGGAGCTGTCTTTCATCGACTGCTCTTGGTTCTCCTCGCCGATGGTGACGATGACGCCGTCGTCGCGGTTCAGGATGTCGCGGGTGAATTCTTCCTTGCGGCTGACCAGCTCGAGGAAGGATCTGGCCCGGTCAATGTCACTGTATTCCGGGATGTTGAAGATGTTGGTCAGGCCCTCCATGTAGAGGTTGACGTTGAGCATCTCCTCCAGCGTCTTCATGAAGTTCGGCATAACGTCGCCAGCCAGTGCGCTGAGTGCGCCGAGGTCGGTGCCGACGTCCTCGATGATGGAATTCCGAAGCACATCGTCAATGGTGTGGCCCTTGTAATGATGGGTCATCGTCTTGCTCAGAATCTCCAGGGCTTCGTTCGTGTACGGTACGTTGGTCCGAAGGGTGGCGTTGGTCACCTTGCCGCTGTCCGCCACAATCATGATGACAATCTTGTCGTCATCGATTGGCAGGAGCCGAATGAACTTCAGCGTATCCTGATGCGTAGACGGCGTCATGGCGAAGGATGCCAGCTTCGTGATATCGGACAGGAGCTGCGCCGCATGACGGATGGTGGCGTCGAACTCTTCGCGGTCAACGCGAAGCCGCTCGTTGATGGCTTTCTTCTCCTGGGCCGTCAAGTCCTGCTTCGTCATCATGTCATTGACGTACAGTCGGTAGGCCTTGTTGGAAGGGACACGTCCTGCGGATGTGTGCGGGTGGGTCAAATAACCCATCTCTTCCAGATCGGCCATCTCGTTCCGGATGGTGGCCGGGCTGAGTCCGAAATCATATTTCTTCGCGATGGAACGGGAGCCGACCGGTTCGGCGTTCTTCACGTAGTCTGTAATTATTGCCTGGAGGATTTGCAGTTTTCTTTCTGTTAAATCCATTGCTCGCCTCCTTTTCTTCGTTGTTAGCACTCGACTCATTGGAGTGCTAATCACTATCCATAATATACTCCCCTGTTTTCGAATAGTCAACGATGTTCTCGAAGTTTTTTGTGTTTTTTCTGTGATACGGTGTTCACGGATTCGTTTCATTGCGTGGAGATCTGTCATGAT
>CAVGMK010000056.1:0-14146 GCA_963630135.1 Oscillospiraceae bacterium | reverse complement strand
TAACTGAAATCATCGAGTAATTCCCAACGAATCATCGAGATTGCGGATAACCAATCGAATCTTAAGAGGGATGCCGAAAGGCATCCCTTTTCTGATGCTTGCGAATGACCGTAGTTGGAGATTGGCTGTGGTTGGATGAAATAGAAATAATCCACCGGCTAATCATCGCCGATTCGCCGCCAAGAGGATGGAAATGGAGAAGCTGGCTTCCCTGCGTACGCAATTCCGAAGGCGCAGAGACTCTGAATGCACCGGGACCTCGAATACGCACATCGAATGCGCATTTGAATGCACACTTGAATGCGCAGCGGATGAAAGTTCAGAAGCCGGGATATTTATGGTATAATGGGACACAAGACTACACAGATGGAGCATATGAAATGATCAGAATTGCGTTTCACACGCTGGGCTGCAAAGTGAATCAGTACGAGAGCGAAGCGCTGGCCGAGAAATTCGCGAGCCGGGGCGCGGTGATTGTACCGGATACGGAAGCAGCCGATGTATATATCGTCAATACCTGTTCGGTGACCAGCATTGCGGACCGGAAATCCCGACAGTTCATTCGCCGTATGAAGCGGCTCAATCCGGACGCCTTGATGGTGGTGACGGGTTGCTATGCCCAGGTTTCCTCGGAAGAATTGGAAAGAATGCCGGATGTCGATCTCATCATCGGGAATAACCTCAAGTCCGAGATTCCGAATCGCGTGGCTGAATTGCTAAGTCAGCGAAGTCAGCGAGCAGCGGCGAATCGGACGGGGGAGCAAGAAAGACAAGACATTTCCCAGGTGCATCCCGCATGGGGCAGCGAGGGGAAGAGTGGTACAGCGGGAGAAGAAGGTGTCCACGTGGCCTGCAGGGATTCGGAACTGCAAGCTGAGGAAAGCATGGAACATGCACCTGTGCCACGCACCGAAGTGCTGGCGTATAAGGACCTTCGGGGTTACGAGGATATGGGCATCGTCACGGCCAGCGAGTCGGGCATGAGCCGCGCCTACATCAAGATTCAGGAAGGCTGCAACCGCTTCTGCTCCTATTGCCTGATTCCGTACGCAAGGGGCATCGTGCGAAGCCGGCCGCTTGCGGAGGTCCTAGAGGAGGCAAAGATGCTCCTCTCCAAAGGCTTTCATGAGCTGGTGCTGACGGGCATCAATACGGCCCTTTATGGGGAAGAAACGGGCTTCGACTTCGAGCGACTGCCGGGGGAGGAACAGCTGAGTGGCCTAGAGGCACTGATTCGGCGGCTTGACGCGATGGAAGGCAATTTCCGCATTCGCCTGAGTTCGTTGGAACCGACGGTTGTGGATATCGAGCACATCGAGCGTATCGTGCAATACGGCAAGCTGTGCCATCACCTGCATCTGTCGCTTCAGAGCGGCAGCAATGCCATCCTCGATGCCATGAACCGCCACTACACCCGCGAGGATTATTTCCGAATCGTCCAGGCTCTTCGGGATTTCGACCCGAATTTCGGCATCACCACGGACATCATTGTGGGCTTCCCGGGGGAGACCGAGGAAGACTTCGAGGACAGCCTGGATGCCGTGGACCGGAGCACCTTCGGCAAGGTCCACGTCTTCCGTTATTCCGTCCGCAAGGGCACGAAAGCGGCGACATTCCCCGACATGATTTCCGGCAAAGTCAAAGGTGAACGGGCCTCCCGCTTAGAGAAGGCCGCAGAGGAGACTGCCCTCCGGTTCCATCGGAAGAACCTGGGCGGGGCGCACGTGATTTTGGCGGAGAAAAATGAGGACGGCATGACCACCGGGTACACCGGCAATTACATCAAAGTCTATATTCCGGACGCGGAGGGGGCGCTCGAAACGGGCGAATTCTACGACGTTCGGCTGGTAGAAATATACAAGGACGGTTGCCTCGCTGAGGTAATCGGGAAAGGGGTAAGTCATGAGTGATTGCATTTTCTGTTCGCTGGCGAATGGCGAGATTCCAACCGACATGGTGTACGAGGACGACCGCATTGCCTGCTTCCGCGACACCGACCCGCAGGCGCCGGTGCACGTGCTGATGGTGCCGAAGGAACATATCGCGTCGCTGGATGAGCTTCGGCCGGAGCACGCGGACCTGATGGGCTACATGATGCTGAAGATTAAGGAAATCGCGGCGTCGGAAGGCCTGGAGAACGGCTACCGCGTGGTGATTAACACCGGAGAAGACGGACAGCAGTCGGTGAAGCACCTGCACATCCATCTGCTGGGTAAAAGAAAAATGATCTGGCCACCAGGCTAGACCGAGGGAGCATAAGATTTCGCCGGACAGAGGGAAGTTCCGGCGGAATGAGTGAATCGGCATTCCTTGAGATGCAGGAATATCGTTGTTTCCATAGAACAATGAATCTGTTGCGACAGGGGAACGATTCGAATTCGGGTGAATGAGCAGCATTCGCGCCTATGAGGGCGGGGGTGCTGCTTTTTTGAATGCCCGTCAATATGCGTGAGTGGAGATGTGGAGAGATAGATTGCGAAAATGTGAGAAAGATAAGGGCAGGCTGGATGTAGTGGTGAATTATTCTATTTCCCGACGAAAGAAAGCATCCGATGGCAGATACAAGGTCGGAAGTGCGGGCGGCGGCGAGGTTGATTTTAGCCATATGCGAAAGGTATAATTAGCCCATGAGTGAAATGAATTATGGATTACAACAGAATGTAAAACAGACGCAGGAACTGAAGCTGACACCGGAGATGGTGCAGTCGATTCGGATTCTTCAGATGAATCAGCTGGAACTGGCGGCATATGTGTCGCAGGAGCTGACGGAAAATCCGGTGCTGGAGGAGGCGGCACCGCAGTCGGAGGATATGTCGGCAGAGGAACTTCAGGGGCGCATTCAGGATGCGGAAGAGGACTGGGTGGACCGGTACGAAGCGTATGACCGCTACGACCGGAGAAGTCACCTGGAGGAGCGAGGCAGCGGGAACGGCGGCGCGGCGGACTACGAGAAATTCGTGCGGCAGGAGGATACGCTACAGGATTATTTGATGAATCAGTTGCAGGGTTGCCGCGTGACGAAAGACGTGCGCCGTGCCTGCGAATATATGATTGGAAGTCTGGATGATGACGGGTATCTGCTCCTTGAGAAAGGGGAATTGATACGGGAATGTCAGGTGACGTCGGAGACGGCGGAGGAAGCGCTGACATTGCTGCAGTCGATGGATCCGGCAGGCGTTGGCTGCCGGAATCTTCGGGAATGCCTTCAGTTGCAGCTTCAGATGAAGGGTCTGCTGACAGCGCCGATGGCGGCGATGATTGATGATATGCTGGAGGATGTTGCGGCCAATCGCATCGGAAGAATTGCGAAGGCGCTGGGCGTTCCGAAGACGAAGGTGCAGGAGATGGTGAATACGGTTCGAACACTGGAGCCGAAGCCTGGCCGGCGCTTCTCGGATGGACGGGCGGTGCCATACATCGTTCCGGATGTAATCATAGAGTGGGTATCCACGGACGGAGAGCTTCAGGTATACATCAACGATGCCGGCACACCGAGGATCCGGGTCAGCGCATATTATCAGGACATTCTGAAGGCGAGGAACACGGATGAGGAATTGACTACCTATCTCTCGGACCGATTTAAGGCCGCGAATTATCTGATACAGAACATTCAGCAGCGGAATCAGACCATCCTTCGGATTGTGATGGCCATTATGGATCATCAGAAGCAGTTCTTCATGCCGGGGAACAAGCTCCTTCGCCCGCTGACGATGCAGGAAATTGCGGATGAACTCGGCGTTCACGTATCCACGGTGAGCCGTGCCATCGATGGGAAATATATGCAGTGCGATGGACACATCTATTCGTTGCGGCACTTCTTCGGGGGCGGCGTCGCGATGCGCGTGAGTGAGACGAATCCTGTGGGCGCTGTGGATGCAGCGAACATGACGGGTGTTGGCGGTACCGGTAAAGCGGTGAATGCCCGAGAAATCGCCGATGCCGGAAACGATGGAATGGAGAACGTATCGGCCACATCAGTACGGCAGATGATTCGCGAGCTGATTCATAGAGAAGATCCATCCCATCCGCTGAGCGACCAGCGAATCTCGGATATGCTGATGGCGAACGGCGTCAAGATATCCCGGCGAACTGTTACCAAATACCGGGAGAACGAAGGCATAGATGCTGCATCGAGGAGAAGAAGATGACCGTACTGGAAAGAAAGTATTTTGAGAAAGTTGGATATATTGTTCCATCGGACCGAATTCAGGAAGCGGCGGAGCGAGCCCTAGCGGAAGAGATTCAGGAAGGCTGGCTGGATGTCATCCAGATTGACGTATACAACATCCAGGCGGAATATGAACGTCTGGTGCAGGATGGATACGGCTGCCTGATTGCCCGGGGCGGCACATTTCATGAGCTGCATAGCCTTAACACCACCATTCCGGTGGTGGAAGAGCGCATTCGCACGGCGGATATTCTGGAAATGACAGCGGATTATTTTCAGACGAATGATAAGCCGCTGTATGTTGTCGTTCACGAGGACGTGGCCGTCGGCTTCGAGAACGTGCAGTCGCTAATCCCCGACAAAGTTCACGTGTATCGATACGAATCCATCGACGAATTGAAGGCTGTTCTGGCCGGAATACCGGATACGAACGTGGATATTTTTACCAGCGGAATTGGCTGGAAGGTCCTGGAGCGGAAGGATCTTCACCTGATTGAAATCCGGAACCGGGAACATACCATGCGGACATCGGCGGAGTCGGCGCACAGCCTCTTACAGCAGATGCGGGATAACATCACGCAGGTGAATGTGCTGAATTCCGTGTACAATAATATTGATGAGGGAATCCTGATCTTCCGCCCGGACAATATCGTGACGGAGATTAACGTGCAGGCGGAGCGGATGCTGCATCTCGAATCCCGGGAGGCCATCGGCCGGGATGTGTACACGCTGGTGCCGCACATGCCGCCGAAGAAGAAGGACGGCATGTGCAGCGTGGAGACGCCAACCACTTTCATGACGGACATCACCGGCCGGAAGCTGAATTTCTCCATCTACCCCTTCGATTTCTTTCGCGGGCGGATTCGGAACATGGTCATCATTCAGGATGTTACAAGGATTCAGCAGGCAGAGACGAAGATTCGTATGCAGCTGTCGAAGAAGGGGCTGGTGGCGGAACATACTTTCGATAACATCCTGAGCCGGGAACCGATTATGGAACACGTGGTGAACCGTGCGAAGAAAATCGCGACATTCGACGGGTCCGTGCTCATCTATGGCGAGAGCGGCACCGGTAAAGAGCTGTTCGCGCAGAGCATCCACAACGCCAGCGAGCGGCGGAACGGCCCATTTGTGGCGGTGAACTGCGGTGCGCTGACGGATTCGCTGCTGGAGAGCGAGCTGTTCGGCTACGTCGGCGGCTCCTTCACAGGCGCGCGCAAGGAAGGCAAAGCCGGCCTGTTCGAGCTGGCGCACCGGGGGACCATCTTCCTTGATGAGATCAACAGCACGCCGATGAACCTGCAGACGAAGATTCTCCGCGTTCTCGAGGAGCGGCAGGTCATGCGCGTGGGATCCGACTACGTGATTCCGCTGGACATCCGGGTCATCTCGGCGAGCAACACCAACCTGAGCCAGGACGTGGAGTCGGGGCGTTTCCGCCGCGACCTTTTCTTCCGGCTCAACACCTTCCAGGTGCACATTCCGCCGCTTCGCGAGCGCCGGAAGGATATCGTGCCGCTCTTCCAGCATTACCTGAAGAAGCATCGCGGACATGAAGCGAATCTCACCCCGGAGTTCCGGGCGCAGCTCGAATCCCACTACTGGATGGGCAACGTGCGGGAGCTGCGAAGCGTGGCGCTTCGATACCACGCCTTCGACGGCGATAACTCGATGGGAGATATTCTGATGGTCGCCACGACGGCACCGGGGGAGGCGGCAAATTCGCACCAAGATGAACGAGCCGGAGCATCGAACGTTCCTTGGCCAAAAGCACCATCTGCCCCGACCGGACCCCTTCCGACCCCGCATACGGGAGGGCCGGCGGACACCGCGGCGATATCGGGGGGGTCTCTCCCCGGAGGGGAACTCTCCCCAGCGGGAGGGGTCTCTCCCCAGCGGGGATCTCTCCAGCGGGGAGTTCTCCCTGGCGGGGCCATCTCTCCAGAAGGAGATCTCACCCCAGCTGAAGGACCTCTCGGCTCGAAGGCTTTTCCTCCGGAGGGCGCACTTCACCCTGGCGACACCACCGTCAAGCTCTCCGACCTCAGCAAAGTGGTGGAGCAGCTGGTGATTGAATCCCTGGAGGGCCGTGGCCTCTCGAAGGCCCAGATTGCGCAGGAACTCGGCATCAGCCGGCAGGCGCTCTACAAGAAATTGAAGAAGTAGATGATTCCCTACGTTAACCGCAGGCGATGTGCTCTGATAGCCTGATTTGCCAGGTGAAATGGGTGCGCCGTGGGAGAATGTCCTGTCAACCGGAAACGACATGCCGGGATAACCTGCTACGTCAACCGGAAGCGACATGTCGGGATAACCTGCTACGTCAACCGGAAGCGACATGTCGAGATAGCCTGCTACGTCAACTGGAAGCGACACACGAACGACAACATATCTTGACAACCGAAGATGACGCATCATGTCAACCAAAGTTGTCAACATAAGTTGACGTGGCGGTTGACACTAGGCTCCATCGGAAGTCTGTGTGGGATGAAATTTATTTTTGGCAGAAAATTCTCCGGAAAATTTCGGGCACGAAAGCCTTGAGAAATAAGCATTCTAGAAATTCGCAAGAAAATTTAAACAGGAAAATGACAGCGTGCCGGCAAAGTTGGCACGCTGTTTGCTTAATATATGGGTGAAAGCGGTAAAGACGTCAACCGCTTCTGTAGAGGTAAATATTAGGACCCGCGAAGGAGACTTCGCAAGGACATGATAAGAATTACTAAGTGTTTAATGGAGGAGAAAGAATGCAAACTAAGATTTTCGAAGGCGTAAGAGTACTGGACTTCACAGACTTCCTGGCAGGCCCGCTGTGCGGCATGTACCTGGCAGACTTCGGTGCAGAGGTTATCAAGGTGGAGAACCTCCGTGCGGGCGGCAACTTCGTTCGTAACGCCATGCCGAGAGAGAAGAAGACGAACAGAAGTATGTACTTCCAGAACCTGAACAGAAATAAGAAGGCCGTAGCGCTCGACCTCAAGTCGGAGCAGGGCAAGAAGATGTTCGCTGAGCTGATTAAATCCGCGGACGTACTGGTTCAGAATAACAGACCGGGCGTTATGGAGAGACTGGGATTCGGTTGGGAAGAAGTTCATGAATTGAACCCTCGTCTGATCTATGCATCCGTTTCCGGATATGGACAGACCGGTACCGGTAAGAGAAAGCCGGGATATGACCTGATTGCTCAGGCTATGGGTGGATCGATGTCCATCACCGGTTGGCCGGATAGCGAGCCACTGAGAGCCGGCATGGCCATCGGTGACCTGATGGGTGGCCTGAATGCAATGATCGGCGTTGCTTCTGCTCTGTTTGCAAGAGAGAAGACCGGTGTTGGTGACTACATCGACATCGCTTTGGTTGACTGCATCGTATCCGGTCTGGAAGCCAAGATGATGGAGTACCTGTACACCGGTAAGAACGTTGGTCCGACCGGAAACCGTTACATCACATCCGCACCGTATGACTGCTACAAGGCAAAAGACGGTTACTACGTTATCGCTTCCGGCACCGACGTACACTTCCAGAAGCTGTCCGCAGCGATGGGTATGCCGGAACTGAACGACGATCCAAGATTCTGCGGCACCCAGGAGAGAAGACAGAACTGGGCACCGCTGAAGGAAATCCTCAACAAGTGGGGCGAGGACAAGACCACGAAGGAATGCATCGCTATCATCGACGAAGCCGGCGTACCGGCTGGTCCGATCTACAACTGCGAGCAGATTGCCAACGACGAGAACATCGCCGTTACCCGTGAGATGATTGTCGAAGTCGAGCATCCGGAAGCAGGACCTCTGAAGGTACTGGGCAACCCAATCAAGTTCACCACTTACAAGGCAGAGTACAAGAAGGCTGCTCCGGACCTGGGCGAGAACAACGACGAAATCTTCTCTTCCCTGGGCTTCACCGAAGAAGAAATTGCAGACGCACGTGCGAACGGCGCCATCAACTAATCCTAGAAGCGGCAGGAAGTAAGATTATTCGGCATAGGGAGCCGGACCTCCCGCCGGGAGGCTGGCTACTTCATCCGAACAACCCTTAGCAATCCATACATAAATCTATACATATAAGCCATTTGATTCTCCTAGACCGGCGCGGTTCAAAGCGCCGGCTGGGTAAGAATCACAGAATGACGGGAACCCGGAGACAAGAAGTCGGTGAGGGGAGATTCCGAAAGAGGAAGGAGCGAATAATGGCACAATTACCAAAGAAAGTGGAAATTATGGAAGTATGCCCGAGAGATGGCTGGCAGAACCACAAGGTCATCATCCCGACAGAAACCAAGATTAAATATATCAAGAAGATGATTGATTACGGCGCAAGAAGAATGGACGCCACATCCTTTGTTCACCCGAAGTACGTACCGCAGATGGCAGACTGCTTCGATGTAATCGCAGGGGTCAAGGATTACGCAAAGGAGAAGGGCTGCATCCTGTATGGTCTGACTCTCAACGGAAAGGGCGTGGAGAATGCCATGAAGACCGGTCTGGAGTATGTATCCTTCGTACTGTCGGTCAGCGAGGAGCACAACCTCCGGAATTCCAAGAGAACCATCGAGGAGTCCAGACAGATGTTCCGTGATCTCGTTCCGAAGGCAGAAGGTCTGAATATCTCCCTGGCTCTGCCGTGTGTATTCGGATCGCCGTTCGGTGACAAGATTGATATGGGCCTGGTGAAGGACATCATCGAAGAGGCATTCGACCTCGGCATCAAGGAAATCGGACTCGCCGATACCGCCGGCGTCAGCACACCGGCACACACCAGAGAGGTCCTTCAGGAGATTAAGACCTACCTGAGCCCGGAACTCTCCTCCATCCACCTGCATGATACCCGTGGTATGGGTCTGGCAAATGCATATGTTGCACTGGAAGAAGGATACACCAAGCTGGATGCATCCTTAGGCGGAATGGGCGGTTGCCCGTTCGTACCGGGAGCAAAGGGCAACATCGCAACCGAAGACCTGGTCAACATGTGCGAATCCATGGGCATTGATACAGGATACAATCTCGAGCAGGTATGCAGCGACGCGTTGGCTATGGGCGAAGAGATTGAAGCGAAGATTGTAAGCAGCTTAACCGCTGTCTGCGGACAGAATTAAGCGCTGCAATATATAATTGCTTGATTGGAACCGGTGGCTCGAAATCTGAACCACTTACCCATGAGCTATCGGTTCTTATTTGGCAGGAAGTACGTCATTACTGAAAGAACATTGAATTAATTGCAGTGCAAGCTGCAAGCTAGGAGGACTTATGAACTTCACAAAGACACAGAGAATCGGTCTGATTCTTGGACCGGTTATAGCAGTAATATTCTGCTTTCTCACACTCCCTGGCCTCGATGCGGTCGCAACCCGAGTAGTTGGACTGACATTGTGGATGGTTGTCTGGTGGGTAACCACACCGGTTCCACTATGGGTAACCTCACTTCTCCCAATCGCCGGCAGTATCCTTATGAACATCGCCGGAGATGAAGCACTGGAGAACGGCCTGGACACTTACGCATCCTACGGCGCTCCGGTATCCATCATGGTAATCGGCGTATTCGTACTTGGTGCCGTTATCGAGAAGTGGAATCTTCACAAGAGAATCGCACTGAACATCCTGAACCTGTTCAAGGGTAAGCCGGTTGCCGTTGTATTCGGTTTCGGCGTAGCTACCGGATTTGTCTCCATGTTCATGTCGAACACTACGGCTGTTGCCATGCTGCTGCCAATCGCCATGGCGCTGAACACACAGCTGGGATTCACCGAGAAGGATGGATTCTCCAAGGCACTGGTGCTGACCACAGCTTATGCCGGCTCCATCGGTGGAATGGCTACTGTTATCGGTTCCGGAACCAACATGGCTTCGGTTGGACTGATTAAGAGTCTGGTTGGCATCGACATGACATTCAATGACTGGCTGGTTATCGGACTGCCTTTCGTTGTCCTGATTCTCCCGCTCTCGGTACTGGCTATCTGCAAGATGTTCAAGGTAAAGGATTATGACCTTGGAGATACCATGGTTATCAAGCGCGAGCTGGATGCACTGGGACCGATGACAAAGGGCGAGAAGATTGCTACCGCATACCTCGTTGTAACCATCCTGGTATTCGTATTCAATGACCAGCTTTCAACTCTGGTTCCATGGCTTCAGTACATCACCAACGAAGGCTGGGGTATCGTCGTTCTGGTTCTCTCCTTCATAATTCCGGTTGACTGGAAGAACGGAGAATTCCTGATGGATGGTCCATATGCGATGAAGAAGATTTCCTGGGGCACCTTCGTCCTCCTGGGCGGCGCGCTGACACTGGGCGGTATGTTCTCCGCATCTGGCGTTGCTGGTTGGATTGCATCCGGACTCGGCTTCCTCAAGAACTGGCCACCGCTGGCAATCATCATCTTCCTCTGCGTCGTTGTATCCATCATCACAGAGGCTGTATCCAACTTCGTCGTTGTTGCTGCATTCATGCCGGCACTGGTTGGTCTGGCAGATACCGTCAACATGAACCCGATGTTCATCCTGATGGCTGTTTCACTGTCCGCTTCCCTGGCATTCATGCTTCCTTCCGGAACACCGCCGAATGCACTGGTATTCGGTACCAATTATCTGGAAACCAAGGATATGGTCAAGGCCGGCCTGGTTGTAAAGATTATCGGTATCATCCTGTTCCCGATTGTTATGTTCTTTATTTCGAAACCACTCACGCCACTGTTCTAGTCGCGAGAACTTCGAAGGGAATAACAGCACGAGCGCTTATTGGCGCGAGTGTATGACATCATAAGAATACAGGCGTTGCATCGATGCGCGATAACGGATGTATCATGAAGCATAATATCTGACGCATAACATCCGATACATCATATCGCCATATCGCGTCGATGCATCGCTCAGAGACACCATATAGAAATACCATACCTTACAATACTTTCAAGTAGACATGAAAAAACCTCTTTGCTGAACCACCGGCAAAGAGGCTTTTTCATTACGTCATTCGAATAAAGGAACATTGAAATCTTTATTCGGGACAAGATTCTCTCAAAATCAGGCGATTCCTGATCTGATGAGATTCAGGGGCGACGGACACACCGGTCCGTATTTGATGTATCGCCATGGCGGCGGCGTGCTCGGCCATGTCCTTCGTGGACATTTCGATTGCCGACAGCGATGGCGTGGTGTATTTCGTGATATCCGGATCTCCAATGGAGAAGGTGAGAAGTAGCATATCCTCCGGGAGCCGTACCCCGGCCCTACAGAGAACGTAGGAAGCGCCGAGTGCGATAGTATCCGTCATGGTAATCAATGCCTGCGGCCGGTGCACGCACAGAAGCAGCTTGCGCGCTGCAGAGGCACCGCTCTCGCAGCGGTCCTCGGCTTCGATATTGTGCTCCGGCGCCACTTCGATTCCGTATTCCGCCAGCGTATTCATCAGCGTCTTGAGGCGGTAATCGTAAGCGGTATAGAACTTCGTCCCCCGGAACAGCGCAATGTTCCGGACACCCTTGTCCGACAGCAGCTGCACCGCATCCCGTATGGCGGTCTCCTCTTCCGAGAGTACCGTCGAGAAGACGCTGCTGTTCCGGTTGAACATAATGATTGGCAGTACCGGACTCAGCGTCTCAATATATTCGGAATCCTTCGCGCTGGTGGCACCGATGATGGCCACGCCGTAGCTGGAGGAATCGAGGATTTCCTTCTGCTGGTAGAGATAATCGTTGTGATATTCCCGGAGCAGGAGGTCGCAATCCAGATTCTGCCGCTCGACTTCCTTCCGGATGCTCTCCAGAATCAGGGATGCGTAACCGGCCCGACTATCCATCGGCCAGTAGAGCGCAATGGTCGGCCGCTCTGCCGTCGCAGTCCGAAGTCTGCGCGCCGCGTTGCTCGGCTTGTATTGAAGCTCCGCAGCGGCTTCCAGCACCTTCTGTGCCGTGGCATCGCTGACCTTCATCTGCCCGGCCTTGCCGTTCAGCACGAAAGATACGGTTGAAATCGACACGCCGGCCAGCGCGGCGACATCCTTGATTGTTGCCATAGATTCTATTTCCTTTCTCTTCATGTTCATTCTTGCACACTTTGGGCAGGATGTCAATAGACCAATTAAAACGTTTAAGCTTTTTATCACAAAGATAATTGACAACCTGCTAAAACGATTTTATAATAAACCCATGCGGTAAAAACAAATATCACTCGGCGAACGCGTCCGGCTGCCGCCTGGCGGCGCGGCACGGGGCATATAGCGGGGGCCGGGCGTCGTTTGGAGCATACACACGCATAGCCCGCATGCTGTGTGCCAAGCATCGAGCGGTTCACAAGACAAGCAAGTAAGACATCATTCTGGGCATTTGGAGGAGAGAACATGAATTTGGCAGTATTATCCCTTATTATTTTCCTGGCAACCGTCGTCATCGGCATCGCTACCAAGGTCAACTGCGGCCTGGTCGCGATGATATCGAGCTTCATCCTGGCGACATTCTTCCTGGATGACATGACGTTTACCGACGTCTATACGAACAGCTGGCCGTCCAAAATCTTCTTCATGATGCTGGCTGTCACCCTCCTCTTCGGCATGGCCGGCGCGAACGGCACGATGGAGCTGATTGCCCGCCGCCTGGTCATGATGATGAAAGGTCGCTCGAAATTCATGCCGCTCTTCATCTTCCTGCTGACCTTCGTCCTCTCGGCAACCGGCGGTGGCCCGGGCATCGCCCCGATGATTATGCCCATCGCCATGAGCCTCTGTGCCCAGACCGGCATGTCCGTCCTGATGATGGGCATCATCATTGAAGCGGCGGCAGGCTCCGGCGGCATGTCGCCCATTGCGACGAACGGCATTATCGCCAGCGGCTTCGCGGAACAAATCGGCGCAACGGAATACATGGGTATGTACATCCCGTACGTCCTCATTATGGTGATGGAATCCATCGTCGTCTACTTCTGGCGCGGCGGCCACAAGGTACCGGATGTGGATCCGGCAGTCCTCGGCGTAGACGTGCCAAAGATGAACCACGGCCAGAAGCTGACCACCATCGTCATTCTCTGCGTCATCATCAGCGTCATTTTCTTCGGCATGGACGTAGCCGCTACCGCGATGGTGGGCGCCGCCATCCTGCTGATCTTCGGCGTCATGAAAGACCGCAAAGCCATCATGACCGTCAACTGGAACACCCTGATGCTCGTCGCCGGCATGTTCATGCTGATTCAGGTCGTCACCCAGTGCGGCGGCATTGACCTGATTTCCAGCTTCATCATGAAATTCATCACACCGAAGACCAGCACCGGCGTTATGTGCCTCTTAAGCGGCCTCCTCGCCGTCGTCACCAGCTCCTCCGGTGTGGTCATGCCGACCCTGATTCCGGTCTGCGGCAGCATCGCCGCAAGCACCGGCGTCTCAGTGAACCTTCTGACTGCCGGCGTCTGCGCCGGCGCGAACAGCGCATTCTACAGCCCGTTCTCGGTTCTGGGCTCCATGACCATGTCCATGTACCCGGACACCGTGGATCGTGACAAAATCTTCGTCCGCCACCTACAGCTGACCTTCGTCTCCATCGTTTTCTCGTCCGCGCTGGCGTTTGCGGGCTTCAATGGGCTCTTCCTGTAGCCCCTCCGGCCAAAAATAAGACAGCATGCACCCCGAACTTCCGAGGCAGCATGCTGTTTTCTTATGCCTGTAAATTATTCCGCTATTGCATGCTTCCTCGGAAGTCTGGGGCGGATATAATTTATTTTTGGCAGAAGGGGAAGGCGGGGAAACGGCCGATTCTGATGGGATTGGGTGGAAAAATAGGGCAGAAAAATGGCAATGAGGAAACGCCTGAAACAGTGTACAACACTCCCGCCCTGAATGGCTTGAAACGTATGGATAAAAGAACAGAAAAAAGCCGAAAATGGCGGAAAAAGAATTTGAAAAAAGCTTGCAATGCAAGGACTGGTTCGATATAATGATAGAGCTTGTTTAAGGCGATGAAGCAGGAAGTTGCTGAGCTATCAGGTAATTTCTGCC
>CAVGMK010000055.1:0-10515 GCA_963630135.1 Oscillospiraceae bacterium | reverse complement strand
CCTGCACGCGGCGCACCGCTCTTGCGGCGCTTGTCCATATCCACAGCCGGCCTGTTATTCCATTCAAGTTCTATCGCTCCAGCCCATCGTGCGCCTTTCATCCCTCGCGCCTTCAGATCCGTTGCCAACCTGTTATTCATCTCGTGTTCTATCTTTCCTGCACGCGGCGCACCGCTCTTGCGGCGCTTGTCCATATCCACAGCCGGCCTGTCGCTCGCCTCACGCTCCATCGCTCCTGTACGCAGCGCCCCATCCGAGCTCCACTCCGCATAACCATCCGACCGCTGACGAAGTGTGCCCTCATTCACATAGGTCGCGTCCATCGCCGTCGCGCTGCTCAGAGCTAACCCCGCTGCCTCTGCCTTCTTTCCGCGCCGCCACAGGAGGATTGCCAGGCCGAAGCTACAGATTGCCAGCCCCAGAACCGGCATCCGAAGCGCACTCATATCGCCGGTCTTCACAATTTCGAGTGGGCTGGCAGCATCATAATAATCTTCATAATGGATTTCGGTTACCTTCTCACCGTCCGTCTCCCGGACCTGCTGAATATCTCCATCGGTCCGTACCACCATGGTCACCCGGTAGACGGAATCATCGAGAGAACTATTTTTAACCCGGCTATCCTCTACGCCTTGCCGCCGAACCTCATATTGGTAGATGCCCGGCGAAGTGTATGTAATCTTGCCGAAATCTCCGCTACTGTTCGGCTTCAGGGTGAGCTTCAGCGTGCGGACAGAATCGCGCTCATCGGTACCCGTGTCGCCGGTATCCGATTCTTCCGAATCCGTGGTGTCACTCGAGCTCGCCGCATCCTTGCCGGATGCCGACATCGTAGCGGCACCGTCCTCGGAGGAAATCCCCGCTCCTGCCGGCATCGGCGTGTCTGCCGTTACTCCACGGAGGATAAAAATAGCCTTCTTCCCGCTTGAACTTCCGTCCACGCTATAGGTCACCGAAATTCTGGATTTCCAAGCGGTTGCGGTATTGGCATCGGCAGAGGAAACCTCTGTATCGGCAAATGCTGCACACGTTCCGGCATATGTCCCCATCAGGAACCCCAGACAGAGGAACAGGACTTGCCGTACTCTTCTCTTCGGGTTCATTGTTGTCTCATCTCCTCCCTATCATATCAAGTGTATTCTCCTTGAGTTTCAAGATTATCGCTGTTTCATCTCTATTGAATGCGCTCTCTTTCTTCATTATTGCTGGATTGCTGGCTATATTCCGCTCTGGCTATATTCCTCTTCGGCGCCAGAGCATGAAAACCTTGCCGCGAATCTGTGATTCCGGTACCGAACCTAAGATACGGCTGTCGGTTGCATCGCCGCGCCGGTCCCCTAAGATGTAGAAGCTCCCCGCCGGCACAACGCTCTCATCGCCGGCCGTCTTGCTTGCGGTCGCGGCAACGCCAGTATCCGTCACTTCGTCCGCCGACCTGTTACTTTGCTCTCCATTATTGCTAGTCTCTTCATTGACTTCTGTGGCATCACCTGTGTCCTCTTCGCTAACTTCCGCCATCGTCTCCTCATAGATCCCCTGCCGCGGCTGCACCGGTAGGAATCGCCCGTCCAGCGTCAACCGGCCATCCGCGGTCCTTCCAATCTGGGTTCCCTCTGTTCCGACAATTCGCCCGAGTCGTCGCTCACCGGCTACGGTATATTCCACGACGTCCTCTCGCGAGTAGGAACCCAGGCGGTACAAGACCACCATGTCGCCTTCCCGAATGGCCGGATACATGTCGTTGCTACTCGCAATACGGATGCTGAACACATAGGTGAACACGATCCAAATGGTGAGCGCCAGTAGCCCGGTGCGAAGGAGGAGTCCCAGCCAGATTTGCCGAAGCAACTTCTTCTGCTCCGATTCCTTCGACACCCTGTCCATTCTCATATATTTTCTCCTTTCCGGTGTCCCTCATCTCTTCGTCATCACGCAGAAAACCACAATCCGCTTATCATCCATATCTCCAGAGCAGGTGGACAGCGCCAGCAACTTCGCTTCGCTACCGCCGCTGCCCTCCACGTCATTCGCGTTACCTGCGCTGTTCGAACTCTCTGCGGCTACCGTGACTTCTGCACGCCTGTCACTTCGCCCACCATCACCGTAGGCCTCCGCCACTTCGTCTGCCAGACTGTCACTCAGCGAAGCTTCACTTGTCACACTAACTGCCGCAGCCTCTGCACCCCTGTCACTTCGCCCACCATCACTGGCGGCCTCCGCCACTTCATCTGTTAACCTGTCACTCAGCACAACGTTACTTGTGCCATCCGTGTTATCCTTCCATTCCCTATATCTCTTGCACTTACGAAGTGCCTTCTCTGCCCGGTCCATCTTGCCGTCTATCCGGTAGATGCTGGAATCATATGCCCCGAACACCCCTGCGCCCACCACCTTCAGATCGTAATTGCCATCCGGCGTCAGTAGCTGACCGGTCGAATTCTCCCGGAAGAAATCCTCCTCCAGATACTTCTTCAAGTCCCCGAACATCGCGCCGCCGGACATGTGGTGCCCGTGAATCAGCTGATATTCTCCGGCGAAATCCTTCGAACACTGCTCGTCCAAGAAGAGCGTGCCGCCCGCATAATCCTTCCCATAGAAATCCCGATCCAGATATTCGAAATTATCCTTCCCCTTCACCACGGGATGATCCACCGACGTGCCATCCATCGTCAGCCACGCCACCGTATCCGCATTGATCTGCGTTAGCTCCGCAAAGTCCCGGTATTCCACGCCATCAATTCCGGCCCGGGTAAAGCAATACATATCGTAGTAGGAGTAGCCTACCAGGCCAAAAATAAGGATCGCCAAGACCGTCATTCCCCGAGCCACCCAGCGTTCTACCGCCAGGCTAAATTTCACGGCGCATTCCATCCGGCGCTCTTTCTTCCATGCTTCCGGGCTTTCCTGCGCCGCTCGATCCACCCTGCTATTCACTCTTCTTTCATACAGACTGCTATATTGTTCCATCTTCCGCTCTTCGCACTTCTCTTTGAAATTCTTTCTGTCTACGGCTTATCGCGCACTACTGCATCCCGCTATCAACCGGCGTATCCTGCTTCCATCATTCCTTCTTTTTCTATCTACTCTCACTCGTTATGCGCCAGCCACTTCCTTCTCACTAATTGATTTCTTTTCTCATCTACATTCATCTATTTTTCTCCCAGCGTTTCCGAATCGCAGATGATTTCAGTTCTGCTCCCGTCTCTTCCTTCTCGATGCGAGGATGCCTGCACCGGCGATGGCCAGAAGAGCCGCCGGTCCGGTTACTTCCGGTACGCCGGTAACGGTTGCCAGATTTCTATGGTTGACGAATTTGACCGTCATGGTTCCATCTTCTCTGTCCACCGTCTCTTCACTGGTGCTGAGTGCCGTCTCCGAATCCTCATTCGCATCCGATGCTTTCACAATCACCGGGCTGTTCTCCGAACCGGTCAGCGTAACCGAAGCGATATGATCACTCGCATGCTCTGTCATGAAATATTTGGCCGATACCGGAATTCCGTTCAGTACCAGGCTCTCGTCATCGCTCAGGCGAACAACGAACGTCGCGTTTCCGCTGGCATCGGATACGATAACATCATCCTGCAGTGTGCCTTTCTCCGCGCGAACCAATACTGCATTCTCGCTGGTCTCCGCGCCGGTTCCCTCTGCAGCCTCACTGGTCGTATAGGAAGTCGACGGCTCCAGACCGGTCAGCTTCACGGTGAATTCGAAATCCTTCGTGCGGTCGCCCAGGTTGCCGGTTACATTAGTGGTCAGCACCAGATCCTGCACGGCGGCGTTATTCCAGAAGCGATACGCATCCAGCTGATCCGGGTCCGAAGAAGGAGAGGAACCGACTTTAGCCAGATTCGTCTCCGTGTTATCGGCTGCGGCAGTGCCGGCATTAT
Organism: Oscillospiraceae bacterium; assembly: GCA_963630135.1. GTDB lineage: Bacteria > Bacillota > Clostridia > Peptostreptococcales > Anaerovoracaceae > Mogibacterium_A. The sequence continues at coordinate 6,625 of CAVGMK010000055.1, read as the reverse complement.
CCGTCACGCCGGCAATGTCCGACAGATTCGGCTGGTACGTCTCGCTTCCGGACTCATTACGGTAGGATGTAATGTTGTGAACGTAGACACCATCCATCGTATTACCGTCCGCGTCCGTGCGATTCGCCACGTAGACCACGACGAAATAGCTATGGTCATCGTATGTCACACCGGGTACACTCTCCGGATTCGAACCTTCTTCTGTCAGCTTGTAGACGTAATAACCGGCCTTATCATAGGTAATCTGGACCGGTGTTACGCGCTTCCGCTGGGTCGCTGTATCGGTGCTGCTGTCCGATGTCTGGAAGCTGCCCACCGTAATCTCCGCCGTGGTTCCGTTCACTGTGACCTGATGATTCGCCGTCGTGCTTGCCGCCGGCATCGGGAGCGACGCCGCGGACAACACCTTGCCGCTGGCACTGGTGCTCTCGTTGGCGTTATCGAAGCCCTTTACTGCCGTCAGCTTGTAACGCACTGTCTTCAACGTATTCGGGAATTTGCCCGCATGATTGGACGTCAGAATCTTCCCCATCTGCAGCGTCGCTGTGCTACTGGATACATCTTCCAGTGCATCGTGGGTGGCCGCATCCACGCTCATCGGCATCATCGTTCCCAGCGTGAGACACGCTGCCAGCATTCCTGCGCCGGCCTTCTTCACTTTCATTCGTTTCATTGGTACCTCCTGTAATTCCTATCGTTTCTCTTTTCCGTCTTTCTTGCATTCCTTCCGAATGCTTGATGTGGGGTCATTATGACATGCTAAGAATTCCCCTTCAGTACACTCTTCCGCTGATAACGCGGTTTATAGTACTGGGCTATCAACATCGCTCAGCATCGTGATATCCTTGAAATTACAGGGTTTCAGGACAGAAAACCCAGAATCTGCCCAACGGATACACGCTCCGATTTATGTGGCTCACCACGGAAAAACCTGTATAATATAAGTGAGCAGAAATACAGATAGATAGACGAATGCATAGATAGGTGGATAGATAAGAAAATAGGAAAGGAAATCGTATGCTGGATCGGTGGATTGCGGAAGCAACGGAATGTGATTTTAAAATATCACTAGAAAGAAAGAAGCCTCGAAGCTGGCTCAAGAGTGTCAGTGCCTTTGCCAACGGCATTGGCGGCACGCTGTTCTTTGGCATCGATGATAATCGAAATGTGGTTGGCCTGGCTGATGCGCAATCGGATGCGGAAGCAATTAGCCGCCTTATCAAAAAACGGATTACGCCAATCCCAAATTTCACATTGAAACCGGATTGCATTGACGGTAAAAATATACTCGCCCTGATAATCGATTCCGGGCGTTCCACGCCGTACTATTACCGTGCAGATGGCGTCATGGAAGCGTACATACGAATTGGCAGTGAGAGCGTCATCGCGCCGGATTATGTCGTTAACGAATTAATCCTGAGAGGGCAGAATCGCACTTTCGATTCGCTGACATCCACAGAGAAGAAATCCGACTACAGCTTCACGCTGCTTGCCGCCACCTACCGGGAAAGAACCGGACTGGCTTTCCAGGATTCGGATTTCCTATCCTTCGGTCTGGTCGACCAGAACGGGTACTTGACGAATGCCGGAGCGCTCCTGGCGGATCAGCACATTGTATATAATTCCCGGATTTTCTGCACCCGCTGGAACGGGCTGGACAAAGGATCCATTTTCGACGACGCCATCGACGACAAAGAATATGAAGGGAATCTCATCTACCTGCTGCAGAGTGGCTGTGCCTTCGTTCGGAACAATTCCAAGGTGCGCTTCGAGAAGAAAGCCCGCTTCCGGATTGACAAGCCGGACTATTCCGACCGGGCCGTCACCGAGGCGCTGGTCAATGCCCTGATTCACCGGGATTATGTTATCCTGGGTAGCGAAATTCACATCGATATGTATGACGACCGTCTTGTCATCTATTCCCCGGGCGGAATGTACGACGGAAAGACGATTCAGAATTGCGACCTGACCGAGATTGGTTCGGCGAGAAGGAATCCGGTGATTGCGGATGTGTTCCACCGGATGAAATATATGGAGCGTCGAGGTAGCGGCATCCGGAAAATTATGGAATCGACAAGTAAGCTGCCCGGCTATGATGAAAGCAAGAAGCCGTCGTTCTACTCCACGCCTTCCGCGTTCTTCGTCACGTTGAAAAATATGAATTACCATGCGGAAGTCGCCGATTCCGCATCCTGGAAGACAAATGATACGCTCCGGGAAACGATACAGGAATGGGATCCCCCATATGCCGATATACCGGCGTCCGATATGCCGGATTCAGCACTTTGGAATAGGAATCTGTACTCAGGAAAACAACAATCCACACAACTAGATGAAGGCCCGCATTTTATGATGCCGGAATTAACCCCTTCAGATATAAATCAGCACTTTGATGTGTCAGAATCAGCACTTTCAGGCAAGAATCAGCACTTTGGCGAGTCAGAATCAGCACTTTCAGGCAAGAATCAGCACTATGGTGAGTCAGAATCAGCACTCTCGGATGATAATCAGCGCTTCACCATGTTACTTTCTGACATGAAATTAAATAAGCCGCGCAAAGACAATGTCCGGAAGCTCCATGGGCTCTATGGTACGGCCGCTTGTTTCGGCCGCGCGGAAATAATGGAAGTAACCGGCTTATCCGCCTCCCCTGCCAGCGATCTCATCCGGAAGCTTCTTGCAGCAGGCATGATAGTCCGCGACAGGAAGCAGGGTCGAGGGAAATACCGATTCAATCTGTAGATACAAACGAAGAAGCACTCATGCAAGGTGTGGAACTTCGCTACTCCCGTCTTTACCAGGAACTAATATGCGCACATAATAATCGCTTGCGAACCAATATCGTACATTACAAAAAATTGCACCACAAAACCCTGCTTACCCGAACAGGCAAGCAGGGTTACTACTTCAGACAATATTAACAGTATTATTGGAATATCCCCCGGCATTCCGGAACACCCTAGATATCCCCAGACATCCGGAATCATTTCCCGATGCCCAGGAACCCAGAACACCTCTTCCAATCCCTAGAACATCCCCAGACTCTTGAACAGGAACAGCCAGAGGAACATGGTGATGCAGGAGAGCGGCGTCGCAAAGATGACTGCGTTGCCCGCCAGCTCGCCATCCGAGTCCATTGCCTCCGCCATCGTGTAAGAGGAGACAGCCGGCGGAGCCGCCAGCATAGCGATGAGCGAGACCAGTTCAACACCCCGGACGCCGAGAAGCGTCGCAAGGGTAAGCCCCACAGCCGGCACCACGAGAAGTCTGCCGCTGACGCAGATTGCGAGATTTCTCGGATTGCCCTTGACGCTGGAGAATTGGAACGATGCCCCCAGCAGGATCATCGCCATCGGTGTGGTGGCATTGCACATACCGGAAATGGTATCGTTAATCGCCTCAGGCACATGGATGTGAAGCACGATTGCGACGATGGCCGCCACCGCGCCCAGAATAATCGGGTTGGTCGCCACCTTCTTCGCTACGTCCCTCAGATTCGCTTTACCGCCGCGGAAGTACTCCAGCAGTACGACCGCCAGCACGTTATACAGCGGCACGATGAACATAATCAGGGCTGCCGTCGAGGATACATTACCGTGACCGAAGACGTTCTCCGCTACCGGCAGTCCCATCAGCACGAAGTTGCTCCGATAGATGGCCTGAATCATCGCCCCCCGGCTCCGGTTATTCGGTTCAATCCGGCACACCAGCACCCAAGCCGTACCGAATACCACCAGCACGAAGAGACACGCCCCGATAATCAGCGGCAAGTCGAAGGACTCCGAGATGTCCGCCGAATACAGGTTCTCGAACATCAGCGCCGGAAAGAATGCCACGAACACCATCCGGTTGAATTTACGGACGTCCTTCTCGGTCAGAATATTGAATTTTCGAATCAGCATGCCAACGACCAGATAGAGTATCAGCGGTACGACGGCATTCAGACACACCAGAAAATTCTGCAACATGAAACTACGCTTTCTGTAGGTTCTACGAACTATATTTTTATCGATTACTTACCTTATAGATTTCAAAAAAGGGGCTACCCCGCCAGGATTTCCGACTTCGCCGGCGTCACGCCACGCCGACATTCCTTCGTCCGACGCACCGCGCCGCCATCGCTATCGGCATCCTTATGGATTCCGCTCCATTTCATCCATTACTTCGCCAACTTCAAAGCATGGATTTCACGGTGTTACAGATTCTGCAGCACCAGATCCGCGAACTCGCGGCACGTTCCGCCGCCCGGCAGGCCGGTCATTCTCGCACCAATCTTCGCATCGGCTGCATCCAGCGCCTTCTCGAGCTTCTGCGACTCTGCCACATATCCGATGTGCGACAGCATCATCGCCGTTGCCTTCATCAGGCTGGCCGGATTCGCATATCCTTCGATGCCATCCTCCACCATTCTCGGCGCACTGCCGTGAATGGCCTCGAACAGCGCATAGTCGCTGCCGATATTGGCACTTCCCGCGGTTCCCACGCCGCCCTGAATCTGCGCCGCTTCATCCGTGATGATGTCGCCGTACAGGTTCGGCAGCACGAACACCTGGAATTGACTCCGAATGTCCTTGTTCACCAGGTTCGCCGCCATGATGTCGATGAACCAGTTATCCGTCTCAATTTCCGGATAATCCTCGGCTACTTCCTTACAAAGCCGCAGGAAATCGCCATCCGTCTTCTTCATAATATTCGCCTTCGTGACGATGGACACCCGCTTCTTGCCATTCGCACGGGCGAACTCATAAGCCGCTCTCGCGATACGAAGCGTGCCTTCGCGGGTCGTCACCTTGAAATCCACATCCAGCGCATCGCCAATCCGCACGCCCCGGCTTCCCAGCGCGTACTCGCCCTCCGTGTTCTCCCGGAAGAACGTCCAGTCGATGCCCTCCTCCGGAATGGATACCGGCCGCACATTCGCATACAGGTCAAAAGCCTTCCGCAGATATACATTTGCACTTTCCAGGTTCTTCGTATTCATGGATGCATTCGGCGTCGTCGTCGGGCCCTTGAGGAGCACGTCGCACTGCTTCATCTCCGCCAGCACCTCGTCCGGCACGGTCTGCCCCTTCTCCAGACGATTCTCCAGCGTGAAACCCTCAATTTTCTTCAGCTCAACCTCGCCCGCAGCCAGCTTCTCCGCCAGCAATTTCTGTAACACGGCTTCCGCTTCTTTCATGATAACCGGTCCGATACCGTCACCAGCCGTCATGCCGATGACCACCTTGCCGGCATCTGCGCCGTCCTTCGCCTTCCCGGCGGACTCACGAATGCGCTCGTTCCGTGCGTATTGCTCTCTCAGTAGCACCTCAAAATCCGCTACCGCCTTCTGTATATCCTTCTCTATCGACTGATCCACTTGTATGCCCTTCTTTCTTCGTTCTATTACCTCTTCCCGGTCAAAAATAAATTCTTCCCGCCACCCACTTCCGATGGCGCATGGTACATGAGTATGTCGGCGGCCGCCCCGATTACACGCGGCCACCGACCGGGAGTACTTCGTTACTTGTAATATTCCTTCGGCAGCCCGAATTTTCTGCGGCCGCCGGTTATTCGCTATTTTACGGTTGCCCCACGGCTATCCCACATCGAGCAGCCGCCGGTTATATGCCCATTTGCTTACTTTCCGGTTGCCGCCGCGTACTTCAGGAGGCCGCCGGCCAGCAGCATCTCTTTCTGGCGCTCCGCCAGCTCCATCCGAACCGGAATCTCCTTGTCCCCGGCATGTAGGATGAGCCGGTCTGCTTTTAGCCCCTCATGAATGTCGGAGAGACGAAGCACATCGCCCTGCTCGATGAGGTCATAATCATCCGGGTTCTCGAAGATGAGCGGCAGAATGCCGGCGTTCACCAGGTTCGCCATGTGGATGCGGGCGAAGCTCTTCACGATGACCGCACGGATGCCCAGGTACAGCGGAGCCAGTGCCGCGTGCTCGCGGGAGGAACCCTGACCGTAGTTGGAGCCGCCAACGATGAGGCCTTTGCCCGCCGCCTTCGCGCGCTCCGGGAACGTCTCGTCCACGACGCCGAAGCAGAACGTGGAGATCTTCGGAATGTTGGAACGGTACGGCAGCACCTTCGAGCCGGCCGGCATGATGTGGTCGGTCGTGATGTTGTCGCCCACTTTGAGGATGACTTCCGCCTCGATGTTGTCGTCCAACGGACGGGTCTCCGGGAACGGCTTGATGTTCGGGCCTCTCAGAACCTCCGCGTTCGCCGCTTCTTCCGATGGCAGCGGCGCGATGAAGCCGCTGTCATTGATGCGGAACTGCTCCGGAATCTCCACTTTGCCCACGGATTCCATGGTGGTCGGGTCCGTGATGTAACCGGTCAGTGCGGATGCCGCCGCCGTCTCCGGGCTCACGAGGTAGACCTGGCCGTCTTTGGTTCCGGATCTCCCGAGGAAATTCCGGTTGAAAGTCCGCAGGCTCACACCGCCGGAGTTCGGCGAGAAGCCCATGCCGATGCACGGGCCGCAGGTGCATTCGAGAATCCGCGCGCCGGCGTCAATCATGTCTGTCAGTGCGCCGCACTCCGAGAGCATGGCCAGCACCTGGCGGGATCCCGGGGAGATGCCCAGGCTGACGCCGTCAGCAATCTTCTTGCCTTTGAGCATTCTGGCTACC
>CAVGMK010000054.1:0-7398 GCA_963630135.1 Oscillospiraceae bacterium | reverse complement strand
CGGTCAAGGAAGCCTTCGACCGCTACCTCAATGTGGACCGGCCGTGCTACTTCGACCGCGAGAAAATCCCGCAGCAGGAGTGCATGGACCTCATCCGCGGCGCAGGCGGCGTCTCGGTGCTGGCGCATCCCATGCGCTACCATTTCCTCACGCGGCCGCAGCTCGAAGCGCTGCTGGAAAGCCTGATTGGCATGGGCCTTCAGGGCATCGAAGCCTATTACTCCCGCCACACGGACGAGGAGACTGCGTATCTCGAGCACCTGGCGGCGCAGCATCACCTCATCCGCACGGGCGGCTCGGACTACCACGGCGTGACGAAGCCGGATTGCGCCCTGGGCCTCGGCATGGGCAACCTGGCGAAGACCATGGACCGCGTCGAGGTGGAGAAGGTGCTGGCGCTGGCGGGGCATGGCCGGAAGCTGTAAAGATTCCACCATTCACCCCTTACATCAGTTCCTCAATAGAGAGAAAGACAACCCGCATTTTCGCGGATTGTCTTTTTTCATGTTCTGTTAGAAAATGGATTGCCTAAAAATGTTGAACCGAATTAAGACGTTAAAGGAATCCGTTAATATTGCTTGTTGCACAACATGAAGAACATCAGCAGAAGAACACGTACGTTTTCCTGCTGATTCTTTATTTTAATGGCTCTTAGCCAGTCGAGGATGCATGCGTCCGAGACAAATGAACCACCCGGTATGCGGGTGCGCGTCGAACGTTATACAAAAACATTCAAACTTCTACAATGAGATTGTTCAAGCCTCAGTGTACAAAGAAAGGTAGTAAGTGGTAGGAATCCAAGTTTATGTAGCTCCTATCGCCCTCTAGCCCCAACGAAATTCATTGCGCACCACTCAATTGAGCGGTATAATGGCTTCCAACCTATGGGGAAAATGGTTATCTGGGAGCCATATCGCATAGCTGGACAGACGTACCTTCGAAACCTGTCAGAGTGTCAAAATGAAGACAGAGGACCACCGAAACGAACCGAGAGCCCCAAGAACCACTACAATAAGAAATATTAATATAAGAACACAAGAGAGAACACCATGAGTACAAACACGTCCTATTTGAATAGCGAAAGTTTACCCGAATCCGCCTTATCCACCATCCCCGCCGCGGCGCGGCAGATTATGGCGCGGCTGGAGAGCTGCGGCTACGAGGCGTGGCTGGTCGGCGGCTGTGTCCGGGATCTGCTTCTCGGCCGCGAGCCGGGTGACTACGATATCACCACCAGCGCGCTGCCGGACGAGACGCAGGCGGCGTTTCCGGATTGTGGGACGCTGGAAATCGGTAAGGCGCACGGAACCATCGGCGTCATCTGGGACCACCAGATCTACGAGGTGACCACCTACCGCGTGGACGGCGAATACACGGATTGCCGCCACCCGGATCAGGTACGTTTCACCCGCTCGCTGGAAGAGGATCTTCAGCGCCGGGATTTCACCATCAATGCCATCGCCATCAATCTTCGCGGTGAGATGGTGGGCGCAGCCGGCTTCCGGGAGGACCTTCAGCGGCAGCGCCTCCGCGCCGTGGGCGACCCGAGCCAGCGCTTCCGGGAGGACGCCCTTCGCATCATGCGCGGCATCCGTTTCGCTTCGCAGCTCGGATTTGCCATCGAGGAGCGGACCGCGGCGGCGATTCACAAAGACCGCGAGCTCCTTCGCGCCATCGCCGTGGAGCGCATCCAGACCGAGCTGAACAAGCTCCTCCTCGGCCCGGCGGCTGAGCCGGTCCTCCGTGAGTACCGCGACGTGCTCGCCGTCTTCATTCCCGAGCTGGCGGCCACCTTCGACTTCGACCAGCAGAACCCGTACCACTGCTACGACGTCTACGAGCACTGCATCCACGCGGTGTCGAACGCGCCGAAGACCGTGGTTCTAAGGCTTGCGGCTCTGCTCCACGATATCGGTAAGCCTTCCTGCTTCCTGCTAAAAGCAAATTGGGGCCACTTCTACGGTCACGAGCAAGCATCCGCTGAAATGGCGCATCAGATTCTACGGCGTCTCAAATACGACCGCAAGACCATCTCGCAGGTGACGGAATTGATTGACTGTCATGGATATGTCTTCAACCGGACGGAGAAATACGTAAGACGCAGGCTCAATCAACTGGGAGAGGAACAGCTCTTGAATCTAATCGCACTCGAGCGCGCCGATGTGCTATCGCAGGCAGAGCATGTGCGCGAGGAAAGAGTGAAGAACCTGGATGCATTCCGCGAACTGGTGGAAGAGGTCATCGCGAAGCGGAGCGTTCTTTGCCGGAAGGACCTGAAGCTGAACGGGCGCGACCTTCTTCAGATGGGTATCCCGCAGGGGCCGGAAGTTGGGCGCGTGGTGCAAATTATTTTTGACCGGGTAATCGATGGGGAACTGCCGAACGAGCGGGATGTGCTCCTTAAGGCCGCAAGCGAAATCATCACAGGTTAACAGTTGAACGCGGCTACAAATGGGGGTATATTGAAGGAAAGAAATGGGACGAGGAGGTAGAGCAATGAGAATTGAGAATCAGGCGATTATTTTTGCACTGCTGTGCAAGTACACAGTGGAAGCCAAGGGCGACGAGGGACGAGAGATCATTCAGAAGGGCATGATTCGCTACGGCCGGGAGCGGGGCGCCAGGATGGCGGCGCGGGCGCAGGCGAACGGTGACCCGATTGCGCTGTGGACCAACCAGGCGTACGGCGAGTGGAAGCCGGATTACGATGGCCAGATGGTGTTCGGGACGAAGGAGACGGAGCCGAGCTTCCAGACGTACATTGCGAAGTGCGCGTGGTGCGATGCCTGGAAGAAATACGATCTGCTGGAGTACGGCAAGGAGTATTGTGTCAACGTAGATAAGGCGGTATATGAGGGCTTCTGTCCAGACTTCGTCTGTACGCCGCAGGGTCAGCCGATGAGCTGGGGCGGCGAGCAGTGCGTCTTCGACTGGGGGCAGCCGATGCCGGAAGAGGATGTGGCGAAGATGAAGGCGAAGAAGCAGGAGCTCGGCACGAGCGCGATGCGGGATTTCGACTATCATACGGCGCACATGTACTACACCATCACGGCGGTACTGAAAGAGGAGTGTCCGGAGGAAGCGAAGGCCATCATCGAGAAGGCGGTGGCGGACTACATCCGGCTGTTCGGACAGGATGAATACGATAGAATTCTGGATTTTGCGGAAGAGACGTTCTAGACGGCGTAGCGGGCGCAGAATTCGGAAGCGTAAATCGTGCAACATAGCGATGTGAGATCTCCGGGAAAGACAATGGAGCAAAGAAGAGAACACAATAAGGAGAACCGAAAGAAAGGGGTATTGAAATGAAATTTGGAGTTATTGGATTCGGTAACATGGGAAGCGCCATCGTCAAGGGCGCAGTAGCCAGTGGCGTGCTGGCCAAAGAAGACGTGATAACCTACGACATCAAGGACACGGCTTGCCAGGCGGCAACCGACTTCGGCATCGAGGTGGCAGCGGACAACGAGGCGCTGTGCAAGGAGAGCGACGTCATCCTGCTGGCGGTGAAGCCGCAGCAGATGGAAGACGCAATGGGTCAGACGAAGAGAGCCCTCAAGGACAAGGCCCTCTTCTCCATCCTGCCGGGCGTCTCCGTGGAGCGCCTCCGCAAAGCAGCCGGCACTAAGGATTTCCGCGTGCTACGCCTGCTGCCGAATACGCCGGCGCTGGTGTTCGAGGGCGCATTCGCCTGCAGCCTGGAGAACGATCTCAGCGATGAAGAGAAGGCATTCGCCACGAAGCTCTTCGAGTCCATCGGCGTCATCACCTGGGTCAAGACCTATGACCTCGACGCTGCCTGCGGTCTGTCCGGCGGCGGTCCGGCTTATGTCGCCATGTTCATCGAAGCGCTGGCAGATGGTGGGGTAAAAGAAGGTCTCACCCGCCCGGTGGCTTACGAGTTAGCCATCCAGACTGTCCTCGGCTCGGCGAAGCTCCTCAAGGATACTGGCATGCATCCGGGTCAGCTCAAGGACATGGTAACCTCCCCGGCTGGCACCACCATCGAGGGATGCCAGGCACTGGAGGAAGGCGGCTTCCGTGCGGCAGTTAGCAAGTGCGTGAGCGTGGCATCCAAGAGATCCCGCGAGCTGTAAGACGGTATTCCCGCAACGCGATTAGTTTCGCAAGCAACCAATCGGCACTACGCATACACCATCTTTCCGACGGTAGGCGTAATCTCCTGTGCCAGTCAGAACCATGAGGAAGGACGGGGACTTCATCCGGTCGGTGTCTATTTTTGACGCCATGGCTTGAAGGCTCTTTGCTCCTTCCTCAATTAATTTGTCGCCGCCGAGCTTGATCTCGATAAGGCCGTATTTGCCATTCCGCAGATGAACAACCGCGTCGCATTCCTGTCCGTCCTTGTCGCGATAGTGATAGACTTCGCCATTCAGCGCATCCGCGAAGACACGAAGATCCCGGATGCAGAGGCATTCGAAAAGGAAGCCGAAAGTTTTAAGATCGTTGATTAAGTCATCTGGGCCGACGCCTAGTGCTGCTGCTGCAATGGACGGATCCACATAGTAACGGGTGTCTGCGGAACGAATCGCGGTCTTGGAGCGGAGGTTCGGATTCCATGCGGGCATGTCTTCAACAACAAAGATTTTGCGGAGTGCATGAAGATAAGATGCCACCGTATCTTCGCTGATAGAAGCGGCGTCATTTGCGGCAACATCGCGGGCAAGAACGGTGTTCGCCACCTGTCCTCCCTGATTACGGGCGTAGGAACGCATGAGGCGGCGAACTTTGTCGGCGTTCTTCTGGACGTTATCCGCACGGTTAATATCGGAGTGTACAACCGCATCGAAATAATCGCGAGCCTGGTCCAGCGCGATTTCGTCCCGCATATCTATCGCCTGAGGCCATCCACCCCGGCACACAAGAAACGCGAGTCTGGCAAATGTCAGGTTAGAGGCACCGTCAACTATTGGTGTGCCGTCATCTTTGTTAGCGAAAAGATCTCCCAGACTGACATCTCCTGTAGAATCACCGGACTCGTACAAGCTCATCGGCCGCATGGTTAACCAGGTGAAGCGTCCTGTTCCGGAATGCGTAATTTCTTTGGTATCCGGTGGAACAGCAGAGCCTGTAAGAATGAACTGACCGAGATCTCCACGGTGATCTACTTCGAAGCGAATCGTATCCCAGAGCTTAGGCGCAAGTTGCCATTCGTCAATCAGCCGAGGCGTTGCTCCCTCTAATAGTCTTCTTGGGCTCAGTTCGGACATGGTAAGATTCTGCTTCATCTGTTCCGGGTCATCCATGTATAGAATGCTATTTGCAACCTGCTCCGCTGTTGTTGTCTTGCCACACCACTTCGGGCCTTCGATGAGGACTGCGCCTTTTCCTTCCAGCTTTCGAAGCAGAATGTCATCCGCAATTCTTTTTCTGTATTTCTTCATAAGAGTCACCTCTCCATAATTAATTACGAGCTTTTCACCCTTAGTATACACAAAGAAAATAAAATAATCGAGAGTTTTCCGACGATTGGCGAGAAATTATTCCGGCAGTTGGCGAAGAATTAGTCCGACGATTGGCGGAATTTTAATCCGATGATTGGCGGCATTTCATTCCGTCAATTGGCGAAAAAATGTTCTGGTGATTGGCGGAATTTTAATCCGGTGATTGGTAAGAAATTTTTCCGGCAAATGGCGAGATATCAATCCGGCAAATGGCGAGATATTAATCCGACGATTGGCGCAATTTTATTCCGACAGTTGGCGAAATTCTATTCCCGAGATTGGTGAGATATTCTTGCAATTGGAGCGAGATTATACTAATACGTGCTGAAATTGACGGAGGCGGAACCGATGTTCTATAATCGTAGCAACGAAACAAAGCAACGGGCAATTGGGATTAAGGTGAAACGCGTAAAATGAAGTGTTAATAATAGTGATACGTTAGAATGTACAGCGTGACTGGCGTGTGCGTGGAAAACGTAGTACCCGGAGAACGCAAGGCACGCGGGAAACGCACAGAATGCAAAACGCATGTGCATATGCGTGACACATATAACGTAGGGCACATGCGGAGCGCAGAACGTGCAAAGCACACGTGAAATGTATAGAACGCAAGGAGCACAGAGAATATATAACCAATGCTGGGAAAGAAACGGAAGAAACAGAACAGAGTAGCAACCATGGCGACAAAGAAGCGCAAGAAGGGGAAGAAATCCGGAAGCACCTCCGTCCCTCAGCTGACAGAAGAGGAGCTGCTGGCCCTTCAGGCCGGGGACGATGAGGTCTTACAGCGATACGCGGAGCGGCGAATCCGGGCGAAGCGGCGGAACGCCCGGAAGCGGAAGCAACGCCACATCCGGAACACGGCACTCCTAGTAATTGTCGGCGTGCTGGCGGCGATGAACCTCATCTACGGCGCACGGTACGTCCACAACCTGCTGACCGCCGGTGGCACGGTACTCGACGGTGATGCACCGATTGTTCTGACCGCCCGCGAAGAGCTTGGTAACTATGGCGGCGATAAATTCTGGAAATGGTACGGCTTCGACTCCCATCAGGACTGGTGTGCCTGCTTCGTCTCTTGGTGTGCCGACCAGAACGGCCTGATTGATTCCGGTCAGGTGCCGATGTCCTGCTACGTGCCGGAAGAGGTGAACTGGTTCCGAAGCAAAGGACGTTTCGAGGAGCCAGACAATTACACGCCCAAAGCCGGAGATATCATCTTCTTCGACTGGGAACACGACGGCTCTGTCGACCACGTGGGAATCGTGGCATCGGTGTTCCGCGGGAAGGTTTTCACCATCGAGGGGAACTCCGGATTCAAGGGCAAGGATGAGAACGAATGGCTCGGCGAATGTCGCCGGAACGGGTACGCGATAGATAGCGAAGATATTTTTGGCTATGGATTGGTGGAAGAATAATGAATTTCAAGCAGATCAGAGGGTATATCGAACTATCCAAGACACTCAATTTCTCCCGCACAGCGGAGTCCATGTACATGTCGCAGCCGGCCTTCAGCCGCATGATTGAGAAGATGGAGAAGGACCTCGGCGTCAAGCTGATTCAGCGCGACAAGGTGCACCCGAAGCTGACGCCGGCCGGGCAACGCGTGCTGGTTCACTGCCAGCGCCTTATGGAGGAATTCGACGACATGGTGGAGGAGGCGCGCGGCTTCGGCGAGGCGCGAAGCAACCTTCGGATTGGCATCCTGGAAGATGGCATCCGCGCGACGGACACCGGCAGGATGATTCGGGAATTCGCGGCGGAGAATCCCACCATCGACATTGATTTCATCAACACCAGCGAATCTAGCGTGTACGATCAGATTGCTGCGGGCAAGCTGGACTGCGCGATGCTTGTGCACTTCCCGGAGATCTACCAGGAGAAGCTCGAAGGCACCATCATCTCGTGGGACCGTGAATGCGTCTTCATGAAG
>CAVGMK010000053.1:0-3533 GCA_963630135.1 Oscillospiraceae bacterium | reverse complement strand
GTCTGCTTCTTCGTCTATCCTGTGACGCTTGGGAGCGGGAACAACCTGGTGGGGGAGATTGCGCAGGGGCAGTTCACGCTGCGCGCGCTGGCGATTCTGCTGGTGGTGAAGTTCGTCTTCTCGACGGCCAGCTTCGGGACGACGGCGCCGGGCGGTATCTTCCTGCCGCTACTGGTGCTGGGCGCGCTGACGGGCGGCGTTTTCTCGGAGGCGATGGAGGCGCTGACGGGGCTGGACGGCAAGTACGTGGAGGCCTTCGTCGTGCTGGCGATGGCGGGATATTTCGCGGCGATTGTCCACGCGCCGGTAACCGGCGTGGTGCTGATTACGGAGATGACGAGCGATTTCCGGACACTGCTGCCGATGGTGCTGGTGTCGCTGATTGCCTACGTGGTGTCGGAACGGCTGGGCACGGAGCCAATCTATACCCAGCTGATGAAGCGGGCGAGCGGATCCGGAGACGGTGCTCGCTATCGGGTGGCCAGCCAGCGGAAGACCATCATTGACGACCGGATTGTGCCGGGATGCGACATGGAAGGAATGCGTGTGATGGACCTGGGTCTGCCAATCGGTGCCTTGATTATTTCCATCATTCGCGATGAAGAGGAATTCATTCCGGATGGTCATACGATTCTCTGTGGAAATGACATCCTGGAGATCCTGCTGCGGGAAGAGGATGTGGCGGATGTCGAGAAATTGATTCAGATGCGTGGCAAGATTGTGAAGCTGTAGCAGGAGGTGCCCCTATGAATATTACGGAATATGTGAAGAAGATGAAGTACACCTTCGACGAGGTGCCGTTCAACCCGGTGGACAGCCTGGTGCTGAGCCAGATGTCCTACTGCCGGATTGAGTTCGCCCTGCCGAAGAACCGGCGGGTGCTGGACTGGCTGCACGCCGGATACACGGTCAAGGACTTCTTCCGGAACGAGTGCTTTGAAGACATGTTCTTCGACGGCATTACGGATGACCTGAACATGGAACTGATGGCGTACGTCTCGGCGAGTCGACGCTTCCGCGACCTCAAGATTCGGGACATCGTGGGCGACATGGACAGCGACATCGAGAAGCAGTTCGGCGCCATGATCTTCCAGTTGGATTCGGAGACGGATTTCGTGGCGTTCCGCGGAACGGATGGCTCCATGATGGGCTGGAAGGAGGATTTCAACCTGAGCTATATGGATGAGGTGCCGTCGCAGACCGCCGCCGTGGAATATATCGAGCGCAATTACGGTAACTCGAATTTCACCGGCCGGAAGCGCCGAATTATCGTGGGCGGCCACTCCAAAGGCGGTAACCTGGCCGTGTACGGCGCCCTGATGTGCGATCCGGCGATTCACGACCGGATTCTCGGCGTCTACAGCCTGGACGGCCCGGGCTTCCGGGATGAGATTCAGGAGAAGCTCGATGCCATCGAGGAGACGAGCCACATTCCGATGGTGAAGCTGGTGCCGCAGAGCTCCGTGGTCGGCATGCTGATGCAGAACAACGACCGTTACTCCGTCGTCCAGAGTGACGCGATGGGCATCATGCAGCACATGGCATACACCTGGAAGCTGTACCTCTTAGAGGACGGCGAGGCGAATTTCATCTACCTGGATAAAATCGACGCCGGCGGCCGCTACCTGAACCGGACCGTCCGGGAGTGGCTGACCGGACTGGATGACGAGAAACGCCAGCACTTCATCAACTCTCTGTTCGGCGTGCTGGAGGAGAACGGCATCGAGACATTGAACGACCTCAAAGCCCTGAGCCTTCCGGAGACGGTGCGAATGGTGACCTCCATCCGCAGTCTGGATGAAGAAGACCGGAGGGTGATTGTGGAGGTGCTCAAATCCCTGGCTGGCGCCGCTTTGCCGAAGATATCGAACCCGCTAGAGGCCAGTCTTCCGAAGATACCGAAAATCTCGGTGTTCGGGAAGGATAAAGAGAACGAGGAGAACGGGGAAGAGGAAGAGAAATAAATTTTGTACTTTATTCCATAATTTGCTTGAACTGGAAATACAAAAAGCGTACGATGAAAGTTGTGGGTTCTGGGAAATTCCGGCTACATCCAGGCCAATACTCCCCAGAACTTACCCGAATTCCGTTCGGACTAGGGGAGTCCCGGCAATCTTCTAACGATCCATGAAGCACGCGGATGCTGCAGCACGTGGATACTGAAGCTAATGGATGCGCAAGTGCCTCGTGACTGGTAGAAGATGGACGGCAGATGAACGGAAAGTGGATAGAAGGTTAATGAAAGAAGGAAGGGTATAAAGAATGAAGAAGGTAGTTACTTACATTATTCTGACCGCATTCCTGTTCGGCACGATGGAAATCGCCCTCAAGATTGCGGGTAGCACATTTGATTCAATTCAGCTGACATTTCTGCGATTCTTAATCGGCGGCCTAGTATTGGCACCGTTCGGCATTGCGGAAATCCGCAAGGACAATATCAAAATCTATGCGAAAGATTGGCTCTGGCTCCTGCTGGTCGGCATTATGGGCATCGCCATCAGCATGGTTGTATTCCAGATTGGCGTACAGCATTGCAATGCAGCCACTGCCGCAGCGCTGATCTGTCTGAATCCGCTGTTCACCATGGTCATCGCGCATCTGTTCACCTCGGAGAAAATGGACCGGGCGAAAGGTGTTGCCTTTGCCATCGGCATCGTGGCGGCCGTGTTCATGATTCGCCCGTGGGACGTTCAATCGGGAAATACGGCATTCGGCATGGCTATGATGCTGCTGGCGTCTGTCACCTTTGCCGCATATACGGTAATGGGTAAAAGAACAATTGGCCGAATCGGAACTTTCGCCCAGACGAGCATTTCTTTCATCCTGGGTTCGTCCGTCCTGCTGATTATTATGCTGGTGAAGAAGCATCCGATTGTCGCCCACATCACCGAACAGCCACTGGTTCTGCTGTATTGCGGCATCATGGTTACCGGCGTAGGATACCTGTTCTACTTCCTGGCAATTCGGTATTCCGATGCGACAACGGGATCTATTGCATTCTTCATCAAACCGGCGATTGCACCGGTGCTGTCGGTGCTGGTCCTCGGGGAGGAAATCTACTGGAACACCATTGTAGGAATTCTGCTGCTCATCACGGCCTCAATCATTACGCTCCGGGATACATGGAGCCATAAGGAGCCGGAAATTGAGGAGACAGAGCTCGAAGTGATGGAAGGGCTGGAAGCCGAGTAATGATTTTCCGCACGACAAGAAATATGCAATTGAAATTCCGAGTGGCGATGTCCTGGAATTATGGAAAGGAAAATGCAAGATGAGCAGAACGCTATAACCGCTATATCTAAGAACACAACAGAAGGAGTATGTATGAAACACAAATGGAGGAAGCTATTATCCGTCTGTTTCTGCGCCGGGGTGTGTGCATTATGTGCCACACCGGTGTTCGCTGCGGAGGCAGAGACTCCGGACGCGGAGCCGAAGGTAACAGCCGAACAGGCAATCCTGGAAGATTCGGCGCTTACCCAGGAGGCTCAGCAGGAGATTCAGAAGGAAGAAACCGGTGCCGCTGTATCGGA
>CAVGMK010000052.1:0-4246 GCA_963630135.1 Oscillospiraceae bacterium | reverse complement strand
CGAAGGCTGGGAGATTCACCCGGACGTTGCCGCCGCCGCAGAAGCCAAGGAGACCCTGGTCGAGCTCAACAAGCCGTCCTTCGGCTCCCTCGAACTCCCGAAATGCATCCAGCTCCTGGAGGACGACGAGGACCCGATTGAATCCATCACGCTCATCGGCCTCTGCACGGACATCTGCGTCATCTCCAACGCCATGATCCTCAAGGCCGCCTTCCCGGAGATTCCGATTCGCGTCATGGCGAACGCCTGCGCCGGCGTCACCCCGGAACAGCACCAGAACGCGCTGAATGCCATGGCAGTCTGCCAGGTCGAGGTCATCTATGACGAGATTGGCTAAAAATACGTTCGCGCCCGCTTCCCCATCCGATGATGCATCGGTAGCTGCACTTCGCACTGAGGCCTCCGACATGCCGCCAGAATCGGCAGCGCTCACGGAAGATTCCAAGGGAAAGAATCTTCTTCCTGTCCTGCTGGCGATTCTCTTCTCGATTCTCCTACTGGTCACCATCCTCTTGAGTGCCGTAGACGCCACCGTCTGCCGAGGCACCGGCTGGTTCCGGAAGGAATACGAGAAATACTCGGTATTGGAAGACGTTCGCGGCGAGATGAGCATGGAATCGGCGTTGCAGGTAACCGACGAGATGATGAAATATCTCATCGGGGAACGAGATGACCTGGTCGTCATGACAACACTGGATGGCAAGCAGCAGGAATTCTTCTCGCAGCGGGAGAAGGACCATCTCCGCGACTGCCGGGAGCTCTTCATCAGCGGCTTCCGGATTCGGAACGTCTGCTGCATCGCCGCATTACTGGTGCTGATTATCGCCATCTTCTCCGGTCGGAAACAGCGGGGGAACGGACTTATTTTTACCCGAACGGTACCGCAGGCATTGGTAGTCATCGTGCTAATGCTGGTGACGCTGGGGCTCATCGTCGCCCGGAATTTCGGCCGGTATTTCGAGATGTTCCATCATGCGCTGTTCGACAACGACCTGTGGATTCTGGATCCGGCGGAGGACAACCTGATTAACCTGCTGCCGGAGGGCTTCTTCGTCGACACAGCGGGGCGCATTCTGGCGCTAGGCCTGGGACTGACGCTACTGGTCTCCGCGATTTTCTTCCTACTATCCTATGTGATGGCGAAGAAAGCCGTGCGATGATATGCAGATTCACCAGAGCCGTCATCCGGATTGCAGCAAATGGAACAGGTGCGCCGGTGGAGCCAGGCGGGAAAGCACCCAAGAAAATCACGCCACATAATTCGGCGGCTGACTATGGATGCGAATCGTCATGCCATAGTAGGCGTATAGCCAAATTTAAAGATAATCTGATATTCTTTAGAGCATGTGGCCTGCCGGCTGCAGCCGCCTGATTGCAAGGTAAGCGGCAACCCGGTATCCCACAGAGGAACATAACACAGAAAGGGGACAGATATGAGAATACTTCTTGCAGAAGACGAGAGATCCCTATCCAAAGCGCTGGTTCATATCCTGGAGAGCGCACATTACGCTGTGGATGCGGCGTACAACGGAGAGGAAGCACTGGATTACATGAGCGTTAGCAGCTACGATGCCATCATTCTGGATCTAATGATGCCGAAGGTGGACGGGCTCACCGTGCTTCGCACCATCCGGGAGAAAGGCGACCTGACACCGGTACTAATCCTCACGGCGAAGGCCGAGGTGGACGACAAGGTACAGGGGCTCGACATGGGCGCCAACGACTATATGACGAAGCCATTCGACCCGAAGGAGCTGCTGGCCAGACTCCGGGCGATTACGCGTGTTCAGACCAAGAATCCGAACTCCATCCTTCGGGTGGGCAACACGGCACTGGACCGCTGCAACTACGAACTTTCCTGCGGCGACAAATCCATTCGCCTGGCGAACAAGGAATTCCAGCTGATTGAGCTCCTGATGAGCAATCCGGGACAGGTCCTTCCAACCGACCAGATCTTCGAGAAAATCTGGGGATTGGACAGCGAAGCGGATACCAGCATCATCTGGGTATACATTTCCTACCTGCGCCGGAAGTTCAAGACTCTCGGTTCGAACATCCTGATTCACGCGACGAGAAATGTCGGATATTCCGTCATCGTCGATGAGAACTTCGATCCGGACAAATAGTAGCAGTCCGATTGACCTATGGTTCGAAATTTACGATTCAAATTCATTACGACGGCGATGCTGTCCGTGCTGATTGCCCTCGTCCTCTTGACCTCGGTCATCAACTATATCAGTTACCGGAATGTGGTCAGCCGTTCCGACTGGGCGCTCAGCCTGCTGGCAAAGAATGGCGGCAGTTTCCCGCAGAGCTTCTTTGACCGCAAGGAGAACCGGGAATCCGACGGAGAGGATACCATCAGCCGGCGAATCAAGGGACTGCCTCAGGGCAATTCCATGTTCCGCACCCTGCTGGAGAACGAGCTGTACGATTCCGAGATTCCCTTCGAATCCCGCTACTTCTCCGTGCTGGTCAACGAGAATCACCGGGTGACGGAAATTGATACCTCCCAGGTGTTCACTGTCGATAATGCCACCGCCAGAACGCTTCAGCGGAAGGCACAGAAGGAGCTCACCAAAGACGGCTCGAAGTCCTTCATCAACGGATACCGCTGTACACGTACTGCGGAATCCGGTGGCACCCGCTACATCTTCCTCGACTGCGCGAAGTCGCTGGACAACTTCCGGGCTTTCCGGAACATCAGCATCCTGATTGTCTCGCTGGGGCTGATTATCGTCCTCGCGCTTCTCTTCTTCATCTCCGGCCGGGTTCTCAAGCCGGTGGAAGAGAGCTACGAGAAGCAGCGCCGCTTCATCACGGATGCCGGCCACGAGATTCGCACGCCGCTGACCATTATCAACGCGGACCTCTCCATCCTGGAGATGGAACAGGAAGGGGACGAGCCCAGCGAATGGCTCACGGACATCAAGCAACAGACGGCCCGCCTGGCAAAGCTGACAGAGGAGCTGGTGTACCTGACCCGCATGGAGGAGGTGCAGAAGAGTTCACCGAGCATGACGACCTTCGACCTGTCGGAGACCGCCCGCGAGCTGGCGCGTTCCTTCGACGCCCGGGCGAAGGTATCCGGCAAGACCTACGAATATACCGTGAACGAAGATATCTTCCTCCACGGCGACCAGAGCTCCATTCAGAAGCTCATCAGCATCCTGCTGGACAACGCGTTCAAATATTCGACTTCGGAGGGAGATATCTCCTTCTCCCTGATTAGCAGTGGTAAAAATATATTTCTGACCGTCAGCAATGCCGTGGACTCCATCGATGACGACACGCTGACGCATCTGTTCGACCGCTTCTACCGCGCCGACTCTTCTCGCAATTCTGAGACCGGCGGGCACGGTATCGGCCTGTCCATTGCCCAGGCCGTCGTCCACGCACACGGGGGCAAGATTGCCGCCTACGCGCCGGACGGGAACCAACTTCGTATTACAGCAACACTGCCGCAGGCGTAGCGCCGGCGACAGTGTTTTTTTGACCCATTCTGCATCACTTCTATTCAGCGATATTGTGCCAACCCATTATTCCGCAAATAACTGACGAAATAGCTAGCAGACTATCGTCCGCGGCCTGCTGTTCCTCTTATTTCTTATCGAAGCACCTTCTTCTTCCGGTACAGATAGTACGGAATTGTCAGAAGGAGGGAGAAACCCCACGCCAGCGGATAGCTCAGGATAACCGTCAGGATTTCGTGGTACCTCGGTACGAGAATCAGGAGCCACGGAAGGCGGACTCCCAGGGTGGAGCCCACCGTAATCACGGTCGGGACCTTCACATCGCCGAGGCCTCTCAGCGAGCCATTGAGAATCTCCAGGAATACCGCAATCATGTACCACGGCATGAACTGGTACATCATCTGCACGCCAATCTGGATGACGTGTTCATCTGTCAGGAACAGGCAGAGAATCGGTCTCGCGAAGAGAATCAGCAGCGCAATGATGATGCCCTGCAGCACGGCCGATTGCAGGAAGCCGATGCGCGTGGTGCGAATCACACGGTCCTTCTTGCCGGCGCCGAAATTCTGACCGCAGAAGGTGGTGACCGTCACGCCGAAGGCATTCATCGTCGCCCAGAAGATGACGTCGGTCTTGAAGTACGCCGCCCAAGCGGCCACCACGTCCGTACCGAAGCCGTTGATACACGACTGAATGACGATATTCGTAACGCCATAAGCCACAGCCTGAATGGATCCCGGAATGCCCAGTTCAAGCTGATGACGAAGAAGCCG
>CAVGMK010000051.1:0-22839 GCA_963630135.1 Oscillospiraceae bacterium | reverse complement strand
ATGCACGACTGAATGACGATGTTCGTAACGCCATAAGACACAGCCTGAATGGATCCCGGAATGCCCAGTTCAAGCTGATGACGAAGAAGCCGACCATCGAAATTCGCCCGAAGATCCCGGAGCCGCAGCGACAGGTGGAATGGAATTCCGCCGATTTCCCGGTTCCGGACCAGCGCCCGGATGACGAGGAACGCGCTGATGCCCTGGGATACCACCGTCGCCAGCGCCGCGCCGATGACCTCCATCGGAATGACCACGACAAGCAGGATATCCAGCACCACGTTCAGGACACAGCAAACAATCAGATAGCGGAACGGCCGCTTCGAATCGCCCACCGCGCGCAGGATAGACGCGCCGGTATTGTAGAGAATGACCGTGCTGATGCCGCAGAAATAGATAATCATATATTGCATGGAATATTCCATCAGCTCTTCCGGCGTATTCATCATCTCCATCATGAACCGCGACAGGGCCACACCCAGTACCGTCGTCACGACGGATGCCATCAGCGCAAACCCCACCAGCGTATGAAGTGCACGATGGAGCCGTTCTTCATCCCGGGCGCCGTACGCCTGCGACAGCATGACAGAAGCACCGGAGAACAGCGAAGTGACAATCATCGTGACAATATAAATAATGGTGCTGGCGGATCCACCGATAGCACCAATACCAATTGTCCCCACGAAGCGGCCGACCACCACCGCGTCGACCAGCGAATACACCTGCTGGAAGACGGTGCCGGCGACCAGCGGCAGGAAATAGCGAATCATTTCCCGCCCGATGGGTCCTTCCGTTATTCTATTTGTCTTCTGCTCTAACTGATTCTCTCCCATTCCCTACTCCGTATCGGCCAGCATAATCTTCAGTGAATCATCCGCAAAGAACGTGTTTGCGTTATACAGGAACAGCACATCCGTAATCTTCTCCGACTGAATCAGATCCTCGAGGCTGTCGAAATAGTAGCGCGGATCCACCACCACAATCTCACGGTAATGCTGCGTCAGGAACGGAATCATGCTGTTCGCGTAAGAGTCTTTCACCAGCAGGAGCCGTCTCTTGTTCGCCACCGGCGTCTCGATGGTGTACATCGGATGGTTGCTCCCGCCGAACACCCCATAAGCATCCTTCGTGTCCAGCTTCTTGAGCTGGTAATAATTCGTGGTCTTCTTCTGCGTGTCCGTGTAATAGATGACGGAATTCTTATACCGGCTCTCCTTCACCGGCAGATAGATCTTAATCGTATCATCTACGCCATTCACGAAGCCACTCTTGGAAGCCAGCGTGCCCCGGAAGTCGGTCTTCACCACCTTCGGCGCATACTCCGTGGCCGTATCCCCGGTCAGCGTCCCGATGGCCGTCTGATACGCCAGATAGGCGCCATCCGAAGTCCAGTGATGGTCCGTCCGATAATAGAGGTCGATGTCCGCCTTGTTCTTGCTGAAAGCTTCCCTCACGTCGATGGTCTTGATTCCCGCCTGCTGCATCCGGTCAAAAAAAGCATCCATCTGGCCATTCTGGTCCGCCATCTGCACCGTGGCCGGTAAATACTCCGATAGGATGTTGCCGGCATTCGGCGCCAGCAAGAAGTACATCTTGAGCTTCTGGTGACGCGAAGCGAAATCCGCGATGGCATCCTCCGTCTCCGTCAGGTTCTCCTCGTCCGGTGTCGTCAATTCTTCCATCAGATAATTGTTCGAAGCGCGGTAGACGCCATTGCTCTCGAGGACACCCAGCGTCTTATCCATTGCGGCCTTGAGCGAAATGAACTCGCTGCGGCCCGGGAACTGGTCGTTCACGTAGTTCTCCACTTTCGTCTCGAACCGGCCGTCGAAATACTCCATCAGGTTGAAGGATGGAAGCGTCTGAAGAGAGCGGTTCTCCTCATCCGAAGTATCCTGATCCGGGAGCAGAATCCCGAGCAGGAGCATTCCGAACAGGATGGTCAGGAAACTGACCCCTAATATTTTCGACATTTTGGCTTTTCTGTCGACCATAGTTCTCCTTTTCTACCTCTCCTCTTTCTTTTTTCGTTCTTATTCCGAAAATGTTCTCTCCCGGTATTCTTCCGGCGTTCTTCTATACCTCTTCTGTGCTTCGGTTCGCGACGTTCTCCTATCACGCTGGCTTTATCGCCTTCCCGTGCCAAACCCTCTTCGATTGCCGGCAGCCGGTTGTCAACCGCGGCATCGTTGGAACCGGTCGTTAGAACCGGAAATACAGGAACGGATTGTAGGATCCGAACACCAGATAAGCGACACAAAGAATAAATATCAGTAGTAGCAGGCAGATCTCGGTGACATCGCCGCGTTCGGCCTTCGCCTTCTCCCGGAACCATGCCATCGGATGCGGCGTGCTGAGATATGCGCCCAATAACAGCAGAATGCCGTTCGTCCGCAGCAGATACAGCGTCTTCATGTTGGCGATTGCATGGCCGGAAAGGCCCAGCATCACCGCAAAATATTTTCTCATCGAAGTGAAGTCCGTGATACTGAAGAACGTCCAGCCAATCATGACAATCAAGATGGTGTAGACGTGGCGAAGCCATTTCGGCCATTTCTCCAGGTATTTCGCTAGGACATATTTCTCCAGAATCAGGATGATGCCATAGTAGACGCCCCAGAGGACGAAGTTCCAGCTGGCGCCATGCCACAGGCCCGTCAGTGCCCAGACGATGAGCAGATTCAGGATGTGCCGCCGCACCGTCACGCGGTTGCCGCCCAATGGAATGTATACATATTCCCGGAACCACGTGCTCAGCGAGATGTGCCATCTCCGCCAGAACTCGGTAATGCTGTCCGAGATATATGGATAATTGAAGTTCTCGTTAAAATCAAATCCGAACATGCGACCGAGTCCGATGGCCATATCGGAATAGCCGCTGAAGTCGAAATAGATCTGCAGGGTATAGGCGGCGATGCCGATCCAGTAGGTCAGCGCCGAGATATCGTCGCCCTGCAATGCGGTTACAGTCGAATAGAGCGCGCCGAAATTGTTCGCCAGCAGCACCTTCTTGCCCAGGCCAAAGATGAATCGTTTCACTCCCTCGGCGAAATCAATCCAGTCCGTAGAGCGCACTGTCAGCTGTTCCTCGACATCCCGGTATTTGACAATCGGGCCCGCAATCAATTGCGGGAAGAGCGAGAGATACAGCGTGAATCGCAGGAAGCTCCGCTGCGGCGCCACATTCTTCCGGTACACATCGAAGACATAGGACAGCGCCTGGAACGTGTAGAAGGAAATTCCGATGGGCAGTGCCAGTGCCGTATACTCTACCTGAATTCCGGTCAGCGAGTGGAAGGTATCCATCAGGAAGCCGAAATATTTGAAGAATCCCAGCACAAACAGGTTCATCACCAGCGCAAAGAGCATGGAGCCCTTGCCGGATCTCCCCTTCTCCTGCGCCCTTCCAATCTGAAGTGCACTGTAGTAATTGAGGAACGCGCTATAGATCATCAGGACGATATATACCGGTTCCCCCCAGCTATAGAAGAACAGGCTGGCAAGAAGAAGCACCAGGTTCCTCGCCTCGATATTTTTCCGCGGAATCACGTAGTACAGCGCCAGTGTGATAGGTAAGAAATAGAAGAGGAAAAGAATACTACTGAACAGCATCTCGGAACACCTCCTCATATTTCGTCGCATCGTCAGAAACGCAATAGAAGAGGTATTTCCCCCGCGTCTCGATAACCGCATTTCCAAGCAGCTTCATCTGGTCCGGGCCGTAGCTCTCGAAGACCTTCTCCTGCGACTTCACCCGGCTCTCCACCGCATCCTTAACATCATCGAGATCGGATGTGTCGCGGACCTTGACCACCAGGACTTCATCCACGCCCAGAGACGCTGTGCTCTTCCAGTAGATGTAGGAATCATAATTCTGGTAGTTGAGGTTCAGGAACTGCAGGAGCTTCCGATTGTTGCATTCCTCCATCTCCTGAATATCCGTGTTCTGAATCATCGCCTCCCGGATGGAATCCATGCTCACATCCGAAGCGCTGGAGGAAGAATAGATGCCCCACAGGAAAAGCGCCAGCACCCCGATAAGAAAGACTCGAACGAGGATTGGCGGAATACTCATGATATTCAGTTGTATTTTCTTGTGCGTATCCTTATTCTTTCCCATCATCTATCTGTATTCGATTCTATATCTTCTTTCCTGTATTCTGTTTCCGGTGCGAAGCCAGCGTCCCTTCGGTTCGGCGATTCCGATATGGCACCTTCCACATCCCGCAGTAGTCCCGCTGCAATAATCCGGTAATCTCCATGAATCGCCGATTCCACATCGTCTCTTAGAGATTCGCTACCTCAATCATCTTATCCATCCAGAGCGGATAATACGCGCTGGCCGCATGAATACCGTCATCCGCGTAGAGCGACTTGTGCGTCGGCAGAATCTGCGAAGTATCTACATAGGTGTACCCGTTCTCCTCGCACATCTTCTGAATGGCCTTGTTGAATTTCTTGTAATTGCCCAGGGATTTCTTATTCTTGATGGCATTCTTCGTCGGCGTGGTGATGCTGCAGACGTAGATTTCCGTGCTCGGGCTCTTCTTGTGAGTCGCCTGAAGCAGGCTGTTGTACTTCTTCACGAACGCCTCCGCATCGCCGCGATAATTAATCATATCGTTCATTCCGAACGCGAAGAATGCCGCCTTCGGATACGTCTTCGCCGCCTTGGTGAACAGCTTGCCGTCACTCAGCAGGGATGCCCCGACAGAGCTGAAGACCTGTTTCTTCGACAGCCACTGGTAGACCCGGAGACCGTCCGTCAGCGAGTCACCGACGACGACACAATTCCGGAAGCATTCCATGTACCAGGCTTTCTTGCTGACACTGGACTTGCCGGAAGCCAGTGCCTTGTCCGTCAGCGTAATTTCACGCTCAATCTTCGACACATCCGCCTTCTGGACTTCCGTCACCGACTCCTGGTTAATCTCCAGCTCCCGCTGGTTGTAATCCGCTGAGCTGACATTCCGCTCGAAAATATGGAACACCAAAATAATCAGGAGTATGCACAACACAACTCCTGGTATCCGGTCCATGATATTTACTTTCGTTCCGTCATTCCTCGTACTCATTTTCACAAAGAATATAGTACCCCATAAAGGCCTATTTTTCAACCAATCCGACTGCTTTTTACAAAAACAATACAGACAGTTTCCGCTCACCGCTTACTGCTCTCGCGGCGACCGGGGAACTGTCTGTATTCTGTTTCATGCTATCCGTTTCCGAGGAGATCTGCGATTCGGCACCCCCCTTGACTACCGGCGGAAACCGGTGTCCTCGGAATCGTATGACCAGCCGTCATCGTACTTTTAGCCACTCTACTGCTTGTTCGAACGAATGGGGCAGATGCCGGTTCGTCTTATTTATTTGGGTTAAAGAGATCCATCTTGCCGATGCGGTCGAACGCCTCGCCCAGCTCCTCGCAGCCACAGGTACACGCGATTCGCAGGAAGCCTTCACCGCAGTTTCCGAATGCATTGCCCGGAAGCGTCAGCACGTGGGCTTCATCCAGAATTCTCTCGGCTACCTCTGCAGAGGTCAGGCCGGTGTCCTTGATGTTGATGAAGAGGTAGAACGCGCCCTTCGGCGGATACAGCACGTGCATGTTGGAAAGGGCGTTGATGCGCTCTGCGGCGTAGAATACTCTCTTCTTGTATTCTGCGACCATGGCCGGCTGGAAATCCTTATAGGTACGATAAGCCGCCAGTGCTGCTCTCTGTCCCGGAGCCGATACTGTGAAGGCTACGCCCATGTTGATGTCGGCCATCACCTTGATGAATTCCTTCGGGGCGATGATGTTGCCGACACGCCATCCTGTCATGGTGAAGTTCTTGGATACGGTGTTGATGACCAGGCTGCGCTTCCGCATTCCCGGCAGCGATGCGAACGGCACGAACGGGTTCTGGTAGCTGAATGCCGTGTAGATATCGTCGCATACCACCAGCAGGTCGTACTTCTCGGCGATTTCTGCAATCTGCTGCATCGTCTCCACCGAGAGGCAGCTACCGGATGGATTGCTCGGCGTATTGATTACCAGTGCTTTCGTTCTGTCCGTAATCAGGGATTCCATTCTCTCCATGTTAATCTGGAAATCCTCTTCCTCGTAAGTCGGCAGTTCCACCGGAACACCGCCGGCCAGCTTGACCTGATTCGGATACGGCGTGAAATAAGGTGCCTGCAGAATAACCTCGTCACCCGGATCCAGGATGGTCTCCATTACGAGATACATCGCAATCGTTCCGGCTGCCGTGATGATAATCTCCTCATCATCCACGTCCATATCGTATTCATTCTTGTAGAACTTGCAAATTTCCGCTCTCAGCTCCGGATCGCCACGGAATTCCGTGTACTTGGTGTGTCCTGCCAGCGTATCCTGGAAAGCCTGCTCAATGACACCCTTGTCCGTCAGCAAATCCGGATCGCCCAGGCTCAGATTAATGACGTCATTGTACTGCTTCGCCTTGGCGTTCACGGCACCCATCGCCGACTCTTCTTCAATCCAGTGTCTCTTTGCAATATACTTGTTCTTCATCAGTTTCCCTTTCTTGTTCCAACCATTATTTAACCATTTTATTTAAACCAACTAAGGTATTCGCTTTTCATTGTATTATTTAACAATCTTTTTGTCAAGGCGCCGCGAATCTCTCTTTCTCTGCATTATAGGGCGCCAGAAGCCATTCTCGTTGTGCACTTAGTAGCATTCTTCATGTTCCGATACCCTGATTCCAGAGCCGCCGCAATCAAGGAGACGATTACTCCCCTAATAGCGCTCTCCGTGCTCCGACACCGCCTGTCCCTTGCGGCGGCGGTTCATAATCGTCAGGTACTTATTGAAGATATCCACGACGATGAAGCCCAGCGCGATGCCCAGACAGGTCAGGACCAACGTCAGTGCCTCGCTTCTGGCTACCGCATAATCCTCCATGACGATGTAATACATCATGTAATAGAGATTCGGTCCCGGAACCAGCGGAAATACCGATACCGTGAGGAAGATGGTCGCCGGCGCCTTGTTGACTCTCGCCATCACCTGCGCGTAGAGTGCGACGAAAATCGCACCGTAGAGTGTCGCCTGGAAGTTACTGCCGGTGATTTCATACATCACGGAATAGACCAGCCAGGTGAAGAATGCGCCGATTCCGGAGTAGACCACCTGAACGCCCTTCACATTGAACCACAGGCCGAAACCCACGCAGGCCAACGTACAGGAAATCAATTGAACCGTTAAGCTTGGAGCTAATACCAGCATCTTACATCACCCCCTTCAGCAGCAGAATCGGCAATGCGATGCCGATAGCGATGCCGGTCGCACCCAGCACCGAATTCCACATATTCACAATGCCCGATAGCGTATCCCGATGGAGCAAATCCCGGATTCCGTTGGTGAAACCAATTCCGGAAATCAGAAGCATTACCACGCCGACCGTAATATAGTTCGTGTTTTCGCCAATCCCGACAAAGGATACCGCCAGAATGATGAAGAGCTCTACAAAGAAGGAAATAATCGCATTGTAGATGAGCGGGTTCCGCTCGTATTTCCCCAGCACATCGCCCAGCGCCACAATCAGGAGCGACGCAAACACGGCCACAATGGTATCCATCACATTCGTGTTGAAGAATACCGCGAATCCGGTGCCGCCCATCACCCCGGCCAGGTAGTGCTTCCACTTCGGCTGTTCCGGACGGTTCATGACCTCGTTCAGCTTCTCTTTGAGCAAAGGCGCATCCGGCGTATTCGCGCAGACATACCGGGAGAGATTGTTCAGATAGTCCAGCCGGTCAAAATTCATTTCGCCCCCCGGGACATGCCGAATCTGCGTCAGAATCTCACCATCCGGCGTCTCCACCGTCGCCTGGATGTTGGAGGAAATGACCCAGCAATTGCTACGCTTGAAGCCATAAGCCTCGCACTGGCGATAGAGGCTGTCCTCCACGCGGCCAATCTCCGCGCCGCTATTCAGCATCGCTTCTCCGATGTCGAGAAGCCCTTTCAGAATCTTCGCATAATCCATCGTATACCCTCGTTATGTTTCTTTAATATCTCGAAATTTTCTCAAAAAAATAAATCGTCGTAAAGTTCCACTCTCCGATTACATCGATTACCTTAACACATCGAAATATGCGTTTCAATAGGTTGGCTTTTTATTAATTTTTTAACTTTCTAACACGCTGAAAGTCTTGATATCATTGGGATGGTGCCAATTTGGAGATGTTACGATATGGTCAATTTCGAACGGCGCGAAGCCGGCGTATAACCCCTCCCGGCGAAGAGCGCAGTCGAGCCGGATAAACATTAATGCGACGGTATTTCCACTCGCCGAACGAAGGTTCGCGCAAGGGGATTGCTCTTCGCGGGGAAGGAACTGCCCGCGGAAGAGATTCGTTCCATAAGAAAGGGACGGCCATCTGGCGAATTTCTCCTCGCGGGAATAATGCGAACCACAAGAGAATTTCTCCTCGCAAGAAGAGTCCCGCTCGCGCGGGGCTCTTCAGCTACTATTGTTATTTTCTGTTCGTCGTTTCACCGAATCAGCGGTTCGGCATTTCACCGACTCATTGATTCATCGTTTCGCTGGATTATTGGTGTTCCGCTTCGTCAGCTCATCCATTCACCGATTCAACGCCGTAATCCTACATCATGTTGATTGCCCGCATGAAAGCCGGAATGAGCTGCTTCTTCCGGGACAGTACGCCAGCCAGCTCGTAGACACCATCTTCTTTCGGCGCATCCTTGAAAGCGATATCCGCCAGCTCTTCGGCCCGATCGCCGGCGAAAAGCATCTCGGAAGACGAATTCCGGATATCCGTCAGCAGGAAGAATACCATGGACACACCATTCTTCCCGCATTCGTGGGCCAGCAACGGTCGAATCCGTTCCCGAATGACGGCCAGCTCGTCTTTGCTCATGGAGCTGATCTGACCGACGCCGAAGCTGGTATTGCCGAAGGTGAACTTCTTGTAATCCTGATAGAAGATTTCCTCCTCCGACTTGCTGCCAAGGTCCGAACCCGCTTCGAACATCTCCGTCGCGAACTGCTCGATATCGATGTCCGCGAGTAGTGCCAGGGCGCCGGCGGCCATCTTGTCCTTGATGGTACAGGTCGGCGAGCGGAACATCAATGTATCCGAGATAATTGCCGCGCACAGCAGTCCGGCAATGGAAGGTTCAATCTCGAGGCCCTTCTCTACGAACATCTCATACAGGATGGTGGCTGTGCAGCCCACCGGCTGGTTCACGAAATAGATTGGCTGCAGCGTCTGCAGCGTACCGAGACGGTGGTGATCCACGATTTCCAGGATCTCCGCCTCGTTGATGTTGTCCACGGCCTGTGAAGTCTCGTTATGATCCACCAGAATCGCCTGTTTCTTCTGAATTCCCAGCAGATTCCGTCTGGAGATAGTTCCCACGTAGCGGTCCTTGTTGTCCACCACCGGAAATGCCCGGTGGCGCGTGGACGACATGACCGCGCGTACCTTGTCCGTGTAATCGTCCGTCCTGAAGGTGGTGATATCCTCCTTCAGCATGAAGGAATCCAGCGGAATGCTCTTGTAGATCTCCATGGACACCGCGAAAGTATTCATCGGCGTCTCGATGACAACAGCACCCACTTCTTCTGCCTTCCGCACCACATCCTCATTTGCGCTACCGCCGAGGCAGAGAATCAATGCTTTCGCGCCGGCATCCAGTGCGCCCAGCTGGTTGTCCACCCGGTCGCCCAAGATGACGAGGTCATTCGGCTCCACATATTGCTGCATCAGCTCGACCATTGCGGCACCAACCAGCACTTTACCTCTCTCGAAGTGAGCATCGCCATCTCCGACGACAATCTTACCGCCCAGTGTCTCGGCGATATCCCGGTACCGCGGCCGCATGCGCGAAAGGAATGTGCTGCTCTCCGCCTCCATGAAAGTCTGTGCGATGTCGCCCTTCGTAATCAGGCCGATGACGTGCTCGTCCTCGGTAATCGGCAGGGTAACCGCATCGGTTTTTCCCATATATTCCCAGGCTTCTTTGATGGTCATATCCTTAGACGCGCCCGGCGTGCGGCGAATCTCCATGTCGCACACCTGCGCCCCGATGTCCCCAATGTACTCCGGCACCGCCACCTGGAAACGGTCCAGCACATACTGTGTCTCCTGGCTGATCTCCCCGGCACGCATTGGCACGTAGCGGTGGCTATGAGTCACCACATTCTTGAAATGCGCGTACGCAATGGCGGAGCAGATGGAATCCGTGTCCGGATTCTTGTGTCCGATGACGATAATCTTGCGTTTGATTGGCATATTCTCTCCCATTATCCCTTTGTTCTGTATCCCTACGTCGTTCGCGGTTATCTTTCGCAATCCTTCGTTCGCGTTCCGTCGTTTGCGATTCTTTCGCAATCTTCCCCCGCGATTCACCGCGCGCGGTTCGTCCGCATCCCTTCGCGATTCTTCGTTCACGGTTCTCCGGCGGTTCTCCGCGTTTCTTGCGATTCCCCGCGACTACTTCATGCGGATGGATTTAATCTTCTGGTCCACCAGCGGCTTATCCATCATGTTTCTCTTCGCGCTGACGATGCGGTCCGCCACGTCCATGCCGCTGGTAATCTTGCCGAAGCTAGCATACTGGCCATCCAGATGCGGCGCATCCGCTACCATGATGAAGAACTGCGAGCCGGCCGAATTCGGATTCATCGCTCTGGCCATGGAGAGCACCCCTCTGGTGTGCTTCAGATCGTTCTTGAAGCCGTTCGAAGTGAACTCTCCCTGGATGGAATAACCCGGGCCGCCCATGCCGGTTCCGTCCGGGCAGCCGCCCTGAATCATGAATCCCGGAATAACACGGTGGAAAATCAGGCCGTCATAGAAATTCTTCTCCACCAGCGAGATGAAATTCTCCACCGTCTTCGGCGCGATATCCTCGTACAGCTCGCCTTCCATGATGCCGCCATCTTCCATTTCAATGATAAATTCTTTCATGTCTTATGTACCTTACCTTTTCTGCTAAAATTAAGCTCGCCCCCTCGGCGGTGTCCGAGCTTGCCAACTAATTTTACATCAGAAGTCGCGCGCTGTGAAGTCTCCCGCGGGAAGTTCGCCGCGATTCGGTTTTTGCACGTAATGAGTTTCTCTATCATGTTTTTCTATTGGTAAAAGCGCCGTATCGGCGGTAGTATGTATTTGTATTTTTGTGTATCAAATCAGGAGGTAAGCAAAATGAGATTAGATGCAGCAGGCAAATCTTGCCCAATTCCGGTCATCATGGCCAAGAAAGAACTTGATAATGGCACTCAGGACCTGTCCATTCTCGTAGACGGACAGACCCAGATTGACAATCTGACACGCCTGGGAAAGACATATGGCAGAGAGATCACTGTAACGAAGGAAGGCGAGAAGTTCGTTGCCAGCTTCGCAGACGGAGACGGCACGATTCCGGAGACCGCTCATAGCTTCGACGAAGGTAGCTACGCCGTATTCTTCAACAAGGAAGGTCTGGGCGCCGGAGATCCGGAGCTGGGCATGAACCTGGCAAAGATGGCCATCTTCACCCTGTCCGAGAGCGAGAAGATTCCGAGCTACGTACTGTTCATGAACGGTGGCGTGAAGCTGACTACCGGCGTAGAGCCACAGATTGTCGATAATCTGAACACGCTGATTGAGAAGGGATGCAACGTTCTGGTATGCGGAACCTGCCTCAACTTCTATGGCATCAAGGAAGATTGCAAAGTCGGCACAGTCAGCAACATGTACGACATCCTTGGCGCAATGCAGAGCGTGAACAAGGTCATCACCCTGTAAGGCAGGTAGACGATGGTCGATACATTCTATCTGTATACCTTTGAATCCACCCACGGTGCCATCTCGACAGAGAAGATACTGAAGCCCGTCGGCTGCACGGTGATGCCGGTTCCCCGGAACATCTCCACCAGCTGCGGCATTGCCGTCCGGGTGGAGCCTTCCAAATATGAGGAATCAAAGAAGGTATTCCTACAGGAGACCGAACTCAGTCCCGAGGAATACCACGTCTATCATATTGAGGAAGACAAATCCATCAAACATTTCGAATACAAACCGGTAGCCTTATAGGCCGCCGGTTTTGTTTATGGCTGATTTCATGCCGGGCTCTTCTCGTCCGGTCGTCCCATCGCCTTCCAATTCTTCTATTCTATCGCCAGTCTAGAGCCCGCCGGTGCTCGCCGCCGTCTCTATTCCCTCCAGTGGAGAACGGTCGATCTTTGCCACTTCCACCTTCTCCTCCCGGACCACGTATTCGCCGTCCACCAGATCCACAATCATGAGGTCGCAGTTGTGCACATCCTCGTCCCAGAAATCCTTGAGTTCCTTGCCGCGGAAGTATAAGAGCATGGCGTGAATGGCCGTGCCGTGGGACGTCAGCAGCACGTTGCCGGTGCAGCGGGTCTTCAGCTCTTCCAGAAATTCGCTGGTTCTCGCGATGAGATGCTGGAACGTCTCTCCTCTACCTTGCGGCTGGTACTTGTCCGGTGCGGTAAAAAAAGTCTTCGACTCTCCCGGAAGATCCCGATACGGCGTACCTTCAATCTCGCCGAAATCGAATTCCTTGATGCGTTCGTCAATGATGAAATGCGATGGGTCCAGGCCGGTTACAATCTGGCAGGTGTCCATCGCCCGCTTCAACGGGCTGCAGAAGATGGTATCGAAATGAAGGTTATTCCGGCGAACCACTTCCGCCAGCTCTTCCGCCTGCCGAATGCCGGTCTCATTTAGTTCGGAGTTGATGTGCCCCTGCACCTTCCGCTCCACGTTCAAATTCGTCTGTCCATGTCTTAGAATATATAATCTCAATGTTCCTCTCCCTTTTCTGTATTTGTCCTGTTCGATATTTCATTCGAATTTCTTCGATATGTACTGTGGCGCAGTACACTCCTCGGTCACGTATTTCATCGGCTCCCTCGTCGCGTACCGCGCGCCGCTTCCGCGAAGATTTCGATGCCGGCAACCGGCGCGAGCAAATCGTCTGTCCGGTATATCAGGTTTTTCAAGTCGACTACCCTGTCGTCTTCGTCCGTTTCCGGGGCATTCCGCCGAACATTCTAGCACAGCATTTCCGGGATGGTCAATATTTAGTGTGTCAGGCTAAAAATGATGTGGATATACGGATTGTTACGCCGATAACATATGCGGATTTAGAAATAATTCAGATGCAATTTCCGTGAAACACTTGATTTATATGGTTTCTATGGTAGTATTCCGTGGAACAGAATCCGCATTAGACATCGCGCATCCATGAAAATATGGCATAAATCGGAACTTATGCTTGAGTTCACTTATTTTTACCTGATAAAATTATAACAACTTAATTGCTGAATACTTTTTCCGAATAAGAAAGACAAAGGGGGAGAGACTATGCTAGAAAGTTTAAACAATGTTGTAGGTTTCCTAAATGGATACATTTGGGGCGTGGGCATGCTGGTCCTGATTGTGGGCAGTGGTGTGTATTTCACCATCCGTCTTCACGCATTCCAGTTCGTCCACTTCAAGGACATGTGGAGCCGTATCATCGATAAGCAGGATTCGGACTCCGGTATTTCATCCTTCGCTTCGTTCTGCACGACGATGGCGATGCGTGTCGGGACCGGTAACGTAGCCGGCGTAGCGGTAGCCATCTACCTGGGCGGTCCGGGCGCACTCTTCTGGATGATTGTTGCCGGTATGACCAACTCGGCAGTATGCTTCTCCGAGTGTACACTGGCCGTTCTCTTCAAGACCCGAATCGACGGACAGTACCGCGGCGGCGGCGCATATTGCGCAGAGAGGGGCCTCGGCTGGAAGAAATACGGTGCATTCATGGCAGCGGTACTGATGGTTGGTACTTCCGTCTTCATGCCGGCTGCTGCGACTTATACCATCTGCGATGGTTTCAAGAACGCATTGAACATTCCGCTGTGGGTCAGCGCACTGGTCATTGCCGGACTTCTGGGCGTTGTTGTTATCGGCGGCGTTCGCCGTATCAGCTCCATCGCTTCCTACATCGTTCCGTTCATGGTTGGTGTATATCTGATTGCTACCGTTATCATCCTGGTTGTCAATGTAGGCGAGATTCCTGGACTGATTAAGAACGTCGTTACTGACGCGTTCGGTATGAATGCGATGTTCGGTGCCGGAATCGGCGCTGTTATCCAGCAGGGTGTAAAGCGTGGAACATTCTCCAGTGCATCCGGTATGGGCGAAGCTTCCCCGACCGCTGCTGCCGCTGAGACCAGCCACCCGATTAAGCAGGGTATGGCCAACGCTGCCGGCGTATGGCTGGATACCGTTATCGTCTGCACCGCTTCCGGTCTGATGATTCTGCTGACGGACTGCTTCCACACCGCTACCGGTTATGTCGGATCCGGCGCGCCGGAGCTGGCAAGCCTAGCAGAAGCAGGCACCAACGGCGTTATCTTCGTACAGCTCGCGTGCAGAACCGTCATGGGTTCGATTGCTCCGACGTTCGTTGCCATCATGCTCGCACTGTTCTCGTTCACCTGCCTGATCAGCTACTACTACGAGGCAGAGACCGCTGCCATGTACCTGTTCCAGCGCGATGACCAGCAGAAAATCCGTAAGGTCGTTACCTGGATTATGCGTATCGGCATGCCGGTTCTGGTATTCCTCTGGGGCAACACCGCATCGGACGTTGCATGGAACCTGTCCGACCTGGCATTGGGAAGCTGCACATGGATTAACATGGTAATCGTTATCGCGCTGTTCCCGAAGGTTGTGGCTCTCTACAATGACTACGAGAGACAGATGAAACTCAAGAAAGATCCTTACTACAATCCGGATCTGCTCTCCTGGAAGGGCGTTAACGTAGAGATGTGGAAAGATATCAATAAGAAATACATCGAAGAGGATGCGAAGGAGAACGCTTAGTTCCATGGGAAGAAGCCTTGCACCACAGAATTGCAGGGTTCTGAGAACATGAGACGGAGCATGGACATCATCCATCCAATTCCCGGGATTCTGTAGAACCGGAATCCCGGCGTGCTTCAGTTCATAGCAGATGTAATATATTCAGCAAACCGAGAGGGCCGAGGGAGAATACTCCCGAGGCCCTTTCGGTTTCCCGGCACCTTCTTGGCCCTTCTTGACGTCTTAATTCTCCGGCGTATTAAGATGTATATGCTCTCGGAATCTTGAGCCTGCCGACAGGTTGGTGCCCGTGAAATAAGCGGAGTTACACCAAGGGTATGAATGGATTCGCATAAGCGGAACAGGCAGGCCGGTTTTGCTGGGACAAATGAGGCGACGTCAAGAGGATGGGGCAGTAAGCGGAAACCGGACAAGTTATTGCAAGTAAAACGGGGTGCCGATTCTCGGCACCCCATTCTTTTACCCTATTCTAATATGCTTCTGATTACTTCTGGATAGCCTTGAATGCAGCAGCCTGTGCGGTCATGCCTCTCTCGGAAGCCAGTCTCTCGATGGAGGATGCTCCGAAGAATCCGTCGATTTCCGGAACGTTCTTGATAACATATTCTGCATCTTCCGGATCGGCAATCGGGCCACCGTGGCAGATTACCATGATGTCCGGGTTCACTTCTCTGCCGGCCTTGATAATCTCGCGAATCTTCACGCAGCAATCGTCCAGGGATACTGCCGTCTCTGCACCGATAGAACCCTTCGTGGTCAGACCCATGTGAGCAACCAGGATGTCCGCGCCGGCTTCTGCCATGGCCTTTGCCTGATCCGGGTCGAATACGTATGGGCAGGTCAGCATATCCAGCTTGTGCGCTTCGCGAATCATGTCTACCTCGAGGCCGTAGCCCATGCCGGTCTCTTCCAGGTTCGCGCGGAATTTGCCATCAATCAGTCCAACGGTCGGGAAGTTCTGTACACCGTTGAAGCCCTGATCCTTGAGCTGCTTGAGGAAGATGTCCATTACACGGAACGGGTCGGTACCGCATACGCCAGCCAGTACCGGAGTCTTCTTCACGATAGGAAGAACTTCACAGCCCATTTCCTGTACAATCTGGTTTGCGTCACCGTAAGCCAGAACGCCGGAGAGGGAGCCACGACCAGCCATTCTGAAACGGCCGGAGTTGTAGATAATCAGCATATCGACGTCTGCCTTCTCGCTGCACTTTGCAGTCATACCGGTTCCGGCGCCTACGCCAACCAGGATCTTACCATCGGCAACCTGCTTCTTGAAATCCTCCATGATTTCGCTTCTGGATTTTCTTAACATTTTCATTTCCTCCTTGTAATTCGTTGTAATTTGTTGAATTCCTCGTTGAAATAATTGTTATACGTGTTTGGTTTCCAAATAACCACGAATCCCGCTACGGCTCCCGGATGCCGGAGGCACCGCTGTCCTTTCCGCTACGGAATGCCGAGCTATTTGCTCTTCTTCTCGTCCATCAGGCGAATCAGCTCTTTCGCTGCTGTCAGCGCGAACTCCTCGTCATTGATGTTGTTATCCTTCTCGATAATCTGAACGTGCTCGTTCTTGATGCCGCTCCGAATCGCATCGAACAGCGCTTCTCTCTCGGCGACGCCTTCGAAAGGCTGACCCTCTGCATCAATCATCGATACGCCCTTGGCCGGGAGCAGTACGGTCATATCCGTCTCTGCCTGATCCCACTTGGATGCCAGCATCGATCCAATCTTGGCATTCTCCGGTACCGTCGTCCGCATCAGGGTAACGGTCGGATTATGCTTGTACAGGTTTCTCCCGGAGAACTGATCCGGTACGGTATCCATCGGTCCGAAGTTAACCATATCGCAGGCACCAACGGAAACAACCTGCGGAATGCCCTTGCGGATAGCTGCCTCGCAACGGTTCGGGCCGGCTGCCAGTACGCCGCCGACAATCTCGTCGCACCACTCGGTCGTGGTCAGGTCGAGCACGCCTTCGAAGAAGCCTTCGTTCACCAGCGCTTCCATCGTCCGTCCGCCGGTTCCTGTTGCATGGAATACCAGCACTTCATATCCCTGATCCTCGAGATAAGCCTTCGCCTGGTCCACACACGGCGTGGTTACACCGAACATCGTCGCTGCCACCATCGGCTTCTCCTCTGCTGTATCCGGCTTCAGGTTCTCCTTGAGTCCCACCATGCCGGCGATGGCCAGTACCGCATTCCGGAAGATGGTCTTCGAAATCTTGTTCAATCCGGCTACGTCCACAATGGACGGAACCATCATGATATCGCTGGTGCCAACGTACTGCGACACATTGCCCGAAGCCATAGTCGATACCATCACCTTCGGCACGCCAATCGGCAGCGCTCTCATGGCCGGCGTTGCCAGCGATGTTCCGCCGGAACCGCCGAAAGCAATAATTCCGTCGAACTTGCCCTCCTTGTAGAGCTTCGGAACCAGCGCTTCCATACCCTTCGACAGCACCTCTGTCGCCAGCGCGCGGTCCTTCTTTGCCGCAATTTCCGCGATGTCATAGCCTGCGGCTGCCGCAACCTCCGCATTCGATACATCCGGCTCGAATACC
Organism: Oscillospiraceae bacterium; assembly: GCA_963630135.1. Classification (GTDB taxonomy): domain Bacteria; phylum Bacillota; class Clostridia; order Peptostreptococcales; family Anaerovoracaceae; genus Mogibacterium_A. The sequence continues at coordinate 5,387 of CAVGMK010000051.1, read as the reverse complement.
GGTTCGAATACCCCGGTGTGAATCATGTACGGCGTCATACCGGCTTCTTCCAGGAGCTTCTTGACATAGGCGAATTCCGCGCCTTTGCTGTCGAAAGTTCCCGCAACTGCTATTGTCTTCATTTCTTTGCACCCCATTTCTTTCTCCAACCAATGGTAATAGCGATAAAGAAGCAGTTCTTCTTTGTTAGCCTGATTGTACTGTTTTTGGCGCAATTTAGAAATGTGCTTATTTATTATTTAGTTGTCGTTATCCATTATTTCGTTGTCATGTATCGCACGATTTGATGTGCTTATGTAATATTTGAGGGATAAAAACAAGCAGGGTTCTCACCCTGCTCCCGGCGGCCGCAAGCTCGGCCGGCTTGTGATTCTGTATCTTCCCCTCGGACGCCTAGGCGGGCGCGGGGGCTTACTTTTGGCCGAAAGAGAAACGTCTCAGCACAATGGTGCGCCGGTAGAATGAGGGGCACCAGCACCAGGCGACGGAATCCAGGGAATAGATGACGAAGGGTATATCTATGCCCAGATAAGCACGTTCCAGCCCGGAGCAAGGAGCGTGTTAGCATCCCACTAATTAAGCACCGGATTCTGTTCAGTCTCTGCCGGAGAAGCGCCCCGCCGGAAATCCGCAGGCGAAACGCCCACGTACTTCTTGAAGATCTTCGAGAACTGCGCGTAATCGTAATATCCCACCGCCTCGGCGACTTCACGGCAGGTGCCGGCAGGCGTCTGGAGCAGTTCCTTCGCCTTGTCCATGCGGTAGGAAATCAGGTAAGACGTGAAGCTGACGCCGGTGTCGTGCTTGAAGCGTGCGCTGAGGTAGCCCGGCGAAATCTGCGCGACAAGGGCGATGTCCGCCAGCTGAATCTCGTTCATGTAATTGTCCTCGATGTGCTGCTTGACCAGCGCCGTGTAGTCGCGGGCGTTCAGCTTTCCTTCGAGGAGACGCGTCATCGGGTCGCTATCCTCCGCCGACGGGGGACCGAAGCTCTTGAAGGTCCGAACGGCCTTCGGAATCGCCTTCTCCGCCGGAATCCGGTCGAAGGTCGAGCCGCCGATGTAGCCCTGGCACGGCGTGTGCTGGAAGATGTAATGCATGTCCGTCGGCGTGTTGGCCGGGCCGGAATAGATCATGCGGAAGACGTCCGGATAGTCCCGCTCGCACATCTTGAAGATCCGTTCCGTCATCGATTTCGCCTCATAGAGCGTAATGTTCTTCTTCGCGCCGAGAAGGCCGCCTTTGGTCAGGCCGAGGTGCACGCAGATGACATCGGCTCCGGCGCGGAGCATGTCCGCCGCCTCGCTCTCCGTGGTGACGAAAGCCACAGTGAACATATCCAGATGATGCGCCAGGCGAATGGCCTCCACCTCGCGGCTGTAGGCGTTTCCGTCCTCTTCCAGCGCTTCCCGGAAGACACCGTCCACCAGCGCCACCGTCGGGAAGTTCACGATGCCGGAGAATCCGCTCGCCTTGATAGTCTTGAGGTATTCATACAGCTCGATGCCCGGATCCGTGGCAAAGAGGCCGAACAGAATCGGCGTATCCGGCAGCGTCGTCAGAAGCTCTTTCGTCCCCAACTCCATGGCCATGTTGTTGCTGCTTCCGTAGCAGAAGTAGCTCGCGTATGAGCTTCGCCCCATCACGCGGTATTTACCCGCGCTCAACGCCAGCAGCAGGTCCGCGCCGCCCATCACCGCGTATTTGGCCGTCATTCCGGAGCCGGCAGCGGCCCCGATAATGTGCCCGTTGATATTCACCTGCGCCCGCAGGTATCGAATGATGTAATCGCGGTCCAAAATTACCTCTCTTCCGGTCTATCTCCCGTTCCATCTCTTCCGGCCAAAATTATGATTCATTCATCTGTAACTTCCGGCAATGCATACATCTCTTCGAGGTTCGCAGCCAGTCGCCCAGATCTATCGTTGGTAGACTTTATTTCGTATCCGCTTCCGGCTCGCCGTGAATTAATTTATTTCGGTCATCCTTCTTCATCTGCGCTCGAAGCTCCGTATCGAAAGGCTCGCCTTCCCATGCGGCTTCCTCTCGGAAGGATTTCCTGGCGATGGCATCTGCCACTTCGCCTAAGCCACCCGTCTTCAGGAATTTCCGGAAGGCGGCCTTGGCGTAGGCGGCGTCTTTGCGGAACAGGAACAGGTGGAATGTCCAATCCTCCGTGAACCGCAGGACTTGTCCCATCTCTCCGTATGGCACGGATATCAGGGCATTCTCCGGCGAACGGAAGTAGAATCCGTGGTTCATCATTTCCACGTTCTGAAGCTTCTGCACGGACAGCTCCGCACTCTTCTTCTTGGGTTCCAAAGTCACCCGGTAATCCAGAACGTCCATGTTATTCGCCTTTCCGAAGCTTGAGAATCGGCTTGACGGTCTTATAGATTCGTCCGGCCTTCTCTGAGCCGAATGTCTTAACCAGCGAATTGTTCAAATCCTGCTTGTTGTTGTTCTCCGTAATGCGGTTCGCAATAACCTCAGCATCGTCGGAATATTCCGGCAACAGATTGCGAACGGTCTCCTGCAGCGATGCAAAGGCGGACTTCTTCGAGGCGTCGGTCTTCTTCGCTTTCGATTTCTTCTTCGCCTTCTTGGCCTTCTCCTCCCGGGCCTTGTCGGCCTTACGCTTCTCTCCTTTAGACAGATTCTCTGCGGCATCCTCTTCTACGGTGCCTTCTGCCCTCTCCGCTGCGGCCTTCTCCGCCTGGAGCTGCTGAAGACGGAGCTTCGCCTTCTTCAGGGAGCGTCGGCGGGTCACGTCGACGCCGCGCTTCTGCCAGAAGTCCACGACGGCATCGAAGCCGGTGTCGTTGCTGATGATGACGAAGTGGTCGCTGCTGCCCTGGGCAATCTCGTAGCCCAGCCAGCTCACCAGCTGGAAGTCCAGCGCGTTCTTGCCGCCGGTCTTGATTGGCATGTAGGTCTTGCGTACCAGGCTCTTCTCGAGCTGCTGGTGGACAGCGATGCTGATGGTGCTGTGCTGCTCGGAGTAGAAGATGAGCAGTTCGTCGGAGAGGCCCAGGTCGGTGAGGCCGTCGAAGCCGCTGTTGGCGACGTTCTCAAAGTCGATTAAATATTTCATATTTGGTTCCTTTCTGATATCGTTTTCTACACATATGGAGGCGCCAACACGCTCCTCCGTCCCATATTTCATAGGCTCCCTCGTCACGTGTTGGCGTCCCTCTATTTCGCGAGGTGAAATTATGTCGTAACCGTGCTTGGTGTATTGGGCAAAAGGTCGCAAACGCATACCTCGGTTACACATTTCCTAAGTTCCCACGCCGGGTATTTGCGACTCTTTGCCGTGCGAGGAAGTATTCTGTTCGCTTTTCCGCGCTTTCTGTGACTTCATATTATACCGCAAATGAGGGGGAAATTAAAGGGCACGCGGGCGTTGCGCCGCTCCGCCGATACTGGTATGATGGGGCTACGGAGGTACCCATTATGTCCCATGCAAGGAACACAAGTACAAGGCCACGCCGCCGCAAGCAGACGATTCTGACGGGGTTGATATTCCTGATGCTGGCACTCATTGCTGCCGGCGTTATCTTCATCCGCTATGAGGCAAAGCATCAGATTCGCGGGCTCAGCCGGAAGCCCATTCTGACGTTGTCGGGAGATGCCACGCTCAGTCTGTATCCGGGCGAGAAATTTCAGGATCAGGGCGTCAGCGCGAAGAGCTACAAGGGCGAAGATCTGTCTTCCGATATCCGGATTGATTCTTCTGTTGGGAGCTTCCGGGAAGACGGGACGATGTGGAAGGCCACCAACGGTGACATCACCTACACGGTAACGCATAACGGAAATACCGTCGTCCAGAAGCGCACGGTGGAGACGAAATACCACGAGCCGGACAATGATTCCCAGGATTACGGTCACGGCATTGCCGTCTGCATGTTCCACTACGTCTACGATGCGGATAATCCGCCAGAGAACCTGAACTCGAACTGGATCTCCGATACGGACCTGGAGGTGATTCTTCAGCGGCTTATCGCAGATGATTACTACTTCCCGAGCTGGCAGGAGCTGCGGGATTATATCGACGGCAAGATCGAGCTTCCCCGGAAATCTGTTGTCCTTACCTTCGACGACTGTTCCAAGGCATTCCAGCAATATGGCATCCCGCTTCTGGAGAAATATGATATCACGGCCACCAGCTTCGTCATCTGCTCGAAGAACGGCAAGAAGGTGTTGAATCAGTTCAAGGATGTGAAGCATGTCAGCTTCCAATCCCACTCCTACAACCTGCACCGGCCGGGCGGTAATATCGGCCACGGCGGGGTCTTCACGGCGCTGTCCCAGGAGGAGGGCGTGACGGATCTGAAGAAATCGATTGAAATGCTGGGAAGTAGCGACGCGTTCGCCTACCCGTTCGGCGATTACAACGAGACGTGCGAAGCCGCAGTGAAGGAAGCGGGTTTCCTCTGCGCGTTCACGACGGAGTATGGCATGGTGCATCCGGGGGATGACCCTTACCTGCTGCCGCGCATCCGCATCAACGGCGGCACGACGGTGGAGGAATTTATCGCGGATATTACGGAGACAGTATAGCTGAGCTGAACAAACGGCCCAATAGGATGCGTCATCTTGCGGCGGCGAATCGCTTCGCTTGATATGTGCTGCCGTGAAGGTTACAGGCAATCACAGACGAATAACTTTTTTCTATTCCTAACTCTAAGAGTTGGGTGAAGATTACAAGCACACGCTGACAGATGCCGAAGATCCCGTATCAGATATGCGATAACGTAGTGCTTACAAGCGCTTCGCAAAGCGCACGATTCGGAAGATTCTGCGCTTGACACAGGATAATGCGGTGGTATAATACCCCTTGGACGCCGGAGGGCTCGTTGCAAAGAATGCAATAGCCGGATAAGGCAGACTGAAATGTCTGTCCTTATCCGGCTTTTTTGTTAGCCACGACCATAACTCTATCAATACGAATACGAAACCAAAGGAGGATTCCACCCATGGACTTGCTGAACGGCAAAATCAAGCCGACCTATTTCAAATATCTTTCCGCTGCCTTCGGCAGCGCCATGATTACATCCATCTACTCCATCGTGGACATGGCCATGGTGGGTCAGTATCAGGGACCGGACGGCACCGCCGCACTCGCCGTGGTGGCACCGGTGTGGAACATCATCTACAGCCTGGGTCTGCTGATGGGCATCGGCGGCAGCGTCATCTTCAGCGCGCAGCGCGGCAGCCAGACGAAGAGCAATGGCAGCGAGAACCAATATTTCACCGCCGCTGTCATCGGATCAGTGGTGCTGTCCCTCCTCGCGTGGATTGGTATCGTGCTCTTCGAGGAGCCGATTCTAATCTTCTTCGGCGCAGACGCATCGCTCCTGGAGCTGGCCCGGACGTACATGGTG
>CAVGMK010000050.1:0-3339 GCA_963630135.1 Oscillospiraceae bacterium | reverse complement strand
ACTTCTTTGTTGAAACGAAATACTGCGCCTATCATACCACATTGAACCGGCTCTGTCATATCCAGAAACAACTACCGCGGGACACATGCTTATACCATGCACCCCGCGGCAGTTCTATGTTTCATCTTTGTATTAGGCATTCCGTGTATTAGGCATTCTACCAACATTCCCTACGACACACTCTTATGCTGCACATCCTGGATTCCATCCGCATGCATGTTCCATGGCGCCTTCAGCGAAAGATTGGCAAGGATTGTACCGGAGAATTTCCCGGATAGGTTCGCCGGCAACTTCACCAGATTCGTCTGAATTGCCAGCGATAGCAGAATCAGGACTGCACCGATAAGCGAATATACGGTAACCGGATCCTTGAGGAAGATGCAGCTCAGCAGGGACGCAATCAGCGGCGCCAACGCACAGAACGAGCTGGCCGTCTCGGCGGACATATGTGCCTGTGCCACCGGCTGGAGCGTGAAACCGAAGCCCGTGCACACCACCGCCAGCACCAATATCATCACCCACTGGGACGCGCTTGCCGGCATCGTGAAGCTGTCGGTGATTCCCGCATTCACCCAGGCCAGCACCCCGGTTGTCGTCACCTGGACGAATCCGATGGCAAAGGAATCTCCTGACTTCGCCAGGCGGTCGGTCACGATGATTCCGACCGCATACAGGAACGCCGCCGCGAAGAGGAAGCATTCTCCGACGGAGAATCCAATCCGGTTCCCCACCATCGTCAATGCTCCGACACCGCACACCGCAAGGATAGCACTCAGGATACTCTTCTTCTCCGGATATCTTCTCATCAGAACGCATTCGAAGAACGGCACGATAACGATGGCCAGATTCTCAATGAACGCCGATGTGGATGCCGTCGAAGTCTTGAGTCCCGCCAGCTCCGACGCCAGGACGAAATAGAATACGGTGCCAATGACAATCCCGCTCCGGATATTCTGCCAATTCATCGCCGGAATCAGTCTCCGGTGAAACAGGAGCAGCAGTAGCACAGATGCCGTGCTGAACCGAAACGCCAGCAGGCTGTAGGAAGTCATGCTGACCAGACATAGTTTGCTGAACATAAAGGAAGACGCCCTCGCCGATATAACGAATGTCATCAATATTAATGCCCTGTTGGTATCCAGCTTCATCACTTTACTCTCCTTCCTCAATACTCATTCCTGTAATTCTTCCATTGCATATTTCTCGTATCTTGTTTCTCTCCGGAAGACGCTCTTGCAGATTGGACACTCCGGAATCTTCCACGATGTGTCCCATTTGCCTCTCATACGAATTTACTTTCCAAGAATCTTCCTGTTGAAATCATTATAGTGATGAATTATTATTGAGTAAAACGAGAATTAATCAACGCATCATTGACGAGGAAGCAACGCAAAGAGGAAACAACCATGGAAACCGAGAAAGCCCGCATATTTCTATCCGTCATGAATGAAGGCAGCCTCTCCGCGGCCGCGGAGCAACTGGGATACACCACCTCCGGCATCTCCAGAAGCATTGCATCACTGGAAGAGGAAACAGGTGTCACCCTTTTCACCCGGGGAAAGAAAGGCGTGGAACTCACCGCCGAAGCCGAGATGTTCGTCCCGATTATGCGGGAGCTGGTACACCAGGCAGAAATGCTGCGGGACACTGCCGCGAGAATTCGCGGACTGGACGAAGGAACCCTGACGATTGGAATTTCCTATGCGGGATATTTCCGGCTGGTGGCCGAAGAACTCAAGGCATTCTCAGACCAGCATCCCGGCATTCGGATTCAGACGCTACAGGCCACCAGCACGCGCCTTCTTCGCGCCCTCGACCATCACGAGATTGACCTCGCCATCATGACCTACCGGGAATCCGACTACCGGTTCTACAAGCTCATCGACGACCCCATGGTGGCCTGCGTTCCGGCGGACCACCCCCGGGCGGAAGACGCAATCTACCCGCTAGAAGCATTCGAGGAAGATTCCTTCATCGCCCCCTTCCCCGGCCAAGACACCGATTCCCAGCGGGCCCTGGAGAAGCACAGCATCCATCCGAATGTCCAATTCACAACGATGGACGTCTATGACACGTACTGCATGGTCGAATCCGGGTTCGGCTGTACGTTCATGAATCACCTGGAAGTTGCCTCCCTGAACGGCAATGTTCGCACCCTTCGAACGGACCCGGAGGTGCTTCTCGAAATCGGCGCGATGGTGCCGGCCGACGCCAACCTGACGCACGCGGCGCGGGTATTTCTGGAGACGCTCCATCCAAGGAAATAGCTCCGCTAAAAATAGCATTTCTCCCGCCCGTACTTCCGATTATAGCAGGGAATTCTTCCTGCGCTATTCCATTCGCCACTTTGGGAATCGCAATGGAAAACACCAGGCTGCCGCCTCAAGGCATGCCTGGTGTTTATTCATTTCTACTTCTTAAATAATTCTGAATGATTGCCCAGCCTGTAGAGCATCAATACTTTAAATTCTTCTTGAACTGCTTGGTGAACCGAACATCGTACTTCATACTTCAAGTACGTTCTTCAGATCTTCCATGTTGGAACATCTTGCAACTTTATTTGCGATACTTCTCAGCCGCCTCGCGCAGCTCCGCTGCGCGGTCGGTGTCCTCCCAGCGAACGCCAAGACGGGTGCGTCCGAAGTGGCCATAGGCCGCCAGCTGACGATACTGCGGACGACGGAGATCCAGCGTCTTGATGATAGCGGCCGGACGCATGTCGAAATGCTCCCGGATAATCGAGACGATGGCTTCATCGGAAATCATACCGGTACCATAGGTGTTGGCATGGACGGAGACCGGTTCTGCCACGCCGATGGCGTAAGCCAGCTCCAGCTCCACCTTGCGGGCCAGGCCGGCAGCCACGATATTCTTGGCGATATAACGTGCCATGTAAGCCGCACTACGGTCTACCTTCGTCGGGTCCTTACCGGAGAATGCGCCGCCGCCGTGGCTCGCATATCCACCGTAGGTATCGACGATAATCTTGCGGCCAGTGAGGCCGGAGTCCCCCATCGGTCCGCCGATAACGAAGCGGCCGGTTGGATTCACGAAATAGTGGGTGTCCTCGTCAATGTATTCTTGTGGAACGATTGGTTTTACCACGTGCTCAATCATATCCTTGCGAATCTGTTCGAGCGATACGTCCGGATCATGCTGGGTGGAGATTACCACGGTGTCGATGCGAACCACCTTGTCGTCGTCGTATTCCACGGTTACCTGCGTCTTGCCGTCCGGGCGGAGGTAACTCAGTGTGCCGTCCTTGCGAACCTTCGCCAGCTGCTGCGCCAGCTGATGGGCAAGTGCGATTGGCATCGGCATCAGTTCCTCGGTCTCATC
>CAVGMK010000049.1:0-18486 GCA_963630135.1 Oscillospiraceae bacterium | reverse complement strand
AGGATGCACAGACGGAAACTACGGAAGCAGTTTCCGTTATTCTGTATAAAGGAAATATTCCGATCGGTGATTTCCCCGACCTGAGTTCCATTCTTAAGATGGCACGCAAAGGTCGGGTTCTTTCGATGCGCGAGCTCCTTCGGGTGCGCTCCGGGCTGCAGATTGCGCGGGAGGTCAAGGCGTTCCTCACCAGCGACGTACCGGAGATTCCAGTGCTGACGGAGATTGCTTCGCTGATTGAGACAGTGGACGCGCTGGAGAAGGACATTAACCGCTGTATTCTTTCGGAGGACGAGATGGCGGATGATGCCTCCCGCGAGCTCCGGCAGATTCGCCGCGAGATTCGGAATAAGAATGAGAGCATTCGGGCACGCCTGAGCAAGACGGTGAATTCCACTTCCTCGCAGAAATTCCTGCAGGAAGCCATCGTGACCATGCGTAACGGCCGCTATGTGATTCCGGTGAAACGCGAGTATGCCAACATGTTCCCGGGTCTGGTACACGACCAGTCCCAGTCGGGCTCCACGCTCTTCATTGAGCCGCAGTCCGTCGTGAACATGAACAACGAACTGCGCGAGCTGGCGATGGCGGAGCAGGCGGAGATTACCCGAATCCTGCAGGCCTTCTCGGGCCGCGTGGCGGAGCATTTCCACGGACTTAACAATAACCAGAAGCTGCTCCTCGAACTGGATCTCATCGGCGCGAAGGGGAAGCTGTCGGTGCAGATGAATGCTTATGAGCCCCGAATAAATACCAGTGGAATCCTGGATATCCGAGGGGGCAGACACCCGCTGATTCCGGCGGACAAGGTGGTGCCGATTAATGTATCGCTGGGGCGGGACTGGAAGACGCTCCTGATTACCGGGCCGAACACGGGCGGCAAGACGGTGACGCTGAAGACCATCGGGCTATTCATTCTGATGATGCAGACCGGGCTTCACGTGCCGTGCCGGGAGGAGAGTGAGCTGCCGGTGCTGGAGGAAGTCTTCGCGGATATCGGCGATGAACAGAGCATCGAGCAGAACCTCAGCACTTTCTCGGCGCATATGAAGAACATCAAGGAGATCTTCGAGAACGTCAATGACTCGTCGCTCGTCCTCTTGGACGAGCTCGGATCCGGAACGGATCCGGCCGAGGGCGCAGCCCTCGGCATTGCGGAGCTCGAAGAGCTCCGCAAGCTCGGCGCGCTGGTCGTCGCTACCACGCATTACACTGAGCTCAAGAAGTACGCGCTCACCACCCCGGAAGTCGAGAATGCCTCCATGGAATTCAATGTGGAGACGCTCTCGCCGACGTACCGGCTAAGAGTCGGCCTCCCGGGTAAGTCCAACGCCTTCGAGATCTCCCGCAAGCTGGGACTGGACGAAGGCATCCTGCAGCGTGCGGAAGCGCTGCTGGATGAGAACGAGCTCAACTTCGAGGATGCGGTCACCCGCGTGGAAGAAGAACGGGCTCACGCCGAGCAGGTGACGGAAGAGGTTCGCCTGCTTCGGGAAGAAGCCGAGGAGAAGCTACGCATCGCCGAGGAACAGATCCGGAAGGCGGAGCGGGAGAAGGAGAAGATTCTCGAACAGGCCGAAGAGGAAGCCCGCCGAATCATCCGGGAGACGGAAGAGACTGTGGAGGGAATCCGCGAGGACCTGAAGCGGATGAAGGACGATTCCAAAGGCCACCAGATTAACAAGGTGGCAGAGAGCCGCCGGAAGCTGCGGGAAGCGGGAAGACGCCACCAGAAGGAAGAAGAACCTTCGGCGAAGCCGCAGGGTGTCGGCGTTCGGGCGGACCAGCTGTCCATCGGTACACGCGTGAAGCTGGTGACGCTGGATCAGAACGGAGAAGTCGTCTCCCTACCGGATGCCAAGGGCAATCTGATGGTGCAGATTGGCGCGCTTAAGATGAATGCCAACGTGAAGAATCTCATGCTCATCGAGAATGAGAAGGCAGGCAATAAGGAGCGACGGAGACGTCAATATAACCAGATTAAGACGCGGAAGACCCAGTCTATCGGAATGAGCATCAACCTGATTGGCAAGAATCTGGACGATGCCCGCGTGGAGATGGAGAAATACCTGGATGACGCTTACCTGGCCGGCCTCAAGAGCGTGACCATCGTGCACGGCCGCGGTGAGGGCATCCTGAAGAAGGGCCTTCGGGATGCGCTCAAGCATAACCGCTGCGTGAAGAGCTTCAAGAGTGCACCGTACAACCAGGGTGGCGAGGGCGCTACCGTGGTAGAACTGAAAGAATAGGAAATCTTTCGATTCTTCCTTCACTTCATCATTTCGAAGCCGATTACCGGTTGCCAGCGCCGCAATCGCTGATAGTCCGAGGAAATCGCCATCCTGCTATGATTCAATTAGCGGAACAGATGGGAGCATGATGGATTGCGGCGCCGCAGCCTCCCACGTGAAATGGCCTGAGTGGGCAATCCCAGCGAGCTTCCCACCGAGTGAAGGAAGCAAGAACCTAGCAGAAGAGAAACCGAGAATCCGAGAACAGAAAGGACGAACATGTTCATCGTCAGCCGATGCCTTCTGGGCGTGAATTGTAAATATAATGGGGGTAACAATCACCGCCCAAATGTGGTAGAATTCTTACAGAATTATGCATATGTCGATGTCTGCCCGGAATGTGCCGGCGGACTGCCGATTCCCCGCGTTCCTTCCGAGATTGCTGTCGTTGACGGAGCGGAGCGAGTTGTCAGCCAGACCGGCAAAGATGTGACAGAAGCGTTCGTCCGGGGTGCGGAGCTCATGCTGGAGCGCGCGCTCGAAGCCGCACGCGATGCCGGAGAGCCGATAGAGGGCGCGATACTCAAGGCGAAGAGCCCTTCCTGCGGAGTCGGACAAGTATATGATGGCCATTTTGACGGGACGTTGGTCGAAGGAAATGGTATTTTTACCCGCCTCTTACTGGAGCGGGGAATTCCGGTATATACCGAGAAGAATTTCTTGGACGAACTGGAAATCGGAACTGTAACCGAGAATCCGCAATAGCCAAGTATGTCGGGTTCCTGTAACAGAAGAGGGACGAAATGAATCGCCCGAATACCGAGCGGGGAATTCCGGTATATACCGAGAAGAATTTCGCATCCATCGCAACACAAAGACAACAATAGAAACACCATAGGAGAGAAGAGTAAATGATCGATTACAAGAAGAAAATTGCGGAGCTCATTGCCGAAGATGCGGCATTGAACATGAGTGCGGACGAAATCGCGGCGTGGATTGAAATCCCGGCGGATCAGAGCATGGGCGATTACGCGTTCCCGTGCTTCCGGCTGGCGAAGACGCTTCGGAAGGCGCCGCCGCTGATTGCGCAGGATGTGGCAGCGAGAATCGAAGGCTCCGGAATTTTCGAGAAGGTGAATCCGGTCAATGCTTATGTCAATATGTTCCTGAATAAGGAGGCGTTCGCCGGCGAGCTGACGAAGGAAGTGCTGGCGAAAGGCAAGGATTACGGCCGTTCGGACATCGGACAGGGCCGTACGGTCATCGTGGAATATTCTTCGCCGAACATCGCGAAGCCGTTCCACATCGGCCACATTCGGAGCACGGTTATCGGCAATGCCATCTACAAGCTGTATGACGAAGTGGGCTATGATGTCGTTCGAATCAACCATCTGGGCGATTACGGCACCCAGTTCGGTAAGATGATTGTGGCTTACCGCAAGTGGGGCAGCGAGGAGGATCTCCAGAAGGATCCAATCAATGCGCTGCTGGGTTATTATACCCGTTTCCACCGGGAAGCGGAGGATGAGCCGTCCTTGAACGATGAGGCCAGAGAGGCTTTTGCGAGACTGGAGAACGGCGAGGAGGAGGAAGTGAAGCTCTGGGAGCGCTTCCGGGAGCTGAGCCTCAAGGAATTCAACCGTGTGTATGATATGCTGGGCATTTCCTTCGATTCCTATGCCGGAGAGAGCTTCTATTCGGATAAAATGCCGGCGGTTCTGGAAGAACTCAAGGAGAAGAAATTGCTGGTGGAGTCCCGCGGCGCGCAGATTGTGGATCTGGAGCCGTACGGATTGACGCCGGCGGTCATTACGAAGTCCGATGGTTCCAGCCTCTATGCAACAAGAGATATCGCGGCAGCCATCTACCGCAAGAACCATTACGATTTCTACAAATGCATCTACGTCGTTGCTTCCCAGCAGAACCTCCATTTCAAGCAGTGGAAGAAGGTGCTGGAGCTGATGGGATATGAGTGGCAGAAGGACTGCATCCACATCCCGTTCGGTCTGGTCAGCCTGGAGGGCGGCGCAACGCTTTCCACCCGCAAGGGTAACGTCGTATTCCTGGAGGACGTGCTGAACGAGGCGGTCTCCAAGACGGCAGAGATTATGAAAGAGAAGAATCCACAGGGCGTGGATGTGGATCAGGTGGCGAAGGAAGTCGGCATCGGTGCCGTCATCTTCCAGGAGCTGTCCAACAACCGGATCAAGGATTACGTCTTCAGTTGGGACAAGGTTCTCAACTTCGACGGTGAGACCGGCCCTTACGTGCAATACACCCACGCCAGAGCCTGCAGCGTACTGCGCAACGCGTCGGAGGCCGAACTGGAAAGAATTCAGGCCGGCGACTTCGATTCGAAATATATCGCTTCGGAGAGCGCCTATAACCTCATCAAGCTGATGTACCGCGTTCCGGAGGTCATCCTGGATGCCGCGGATAAATATGAGCCTTCCATCCTGACCCGCCATCTGGTTGACGTGGCCCAGAGCTTCAACAAATTCTACCATGATGAGCACATTCTGGTGGAGAACGAAGAGGAGAAGGTGGCGAAGCTGGCGCTGGTTGAGTCCGCGCGCACGGTTATTGCGAACTGTTTGAACCTTCTGGGCATTCAGGCACCGGAAAGAATGTAGGGGGCATCGATGAGACTTCTTCTGACAACAATTCAAAATGATTGTATCCACACGAAGCTGGCACTGAAGAATCTCTACAGCGTTGTCGAAGGTGCGCCCTGCCAGACAGAGGTAATGGAATTTGATCCGCATGACCATGCCGGCTATATTTTTCGCGTGATTTTCCGCGGTGAATACAACATCGTCTATTTCCATTGCAATATGATGAATGTGGAGAAGGTAACGGAGGTGGCGGAGCTGGTGAAGAAAGCCGCGCCAACATCCATCACCGTGATGGGTGGTAGCGAGGTCAGCTTCGAGACCGACACATTCATGGAGAATCATCCGTATATCGATTACGTGTTCCGCGGTGAACCGGAATCCGTACTCTTCGAGTTCATCCGGACGATTCTGACGTACGAATTTGATTTTGACAATATCGCCGGATTGGCATACCGCGTCGAAGGCCAGGTTCAGGTGAATCCGATGGCGGCGCCGGTTCCGCTGGAATCGCTGCCGTTCCCATACGAGAACGAGGAATTGACCGAGGAGGACACCGCCTACTACGAGACTTCCCGTGGCTGTCCGGACCGCTGCTTCTATTCGCAGTTCTTCCCGGGCAAGATTCGCTCACTGCCGCTGGGCCGCATCTGCACGGAGCTTCGCTATTTCCTGGTGAAGAACGTGAAGCGCGTGATTTTCACGGACAAATGGTTCAATTACAATCGCGAGCGCACCTACCGCGTGTGGGAATTCCTGATTGCCAACGATAACGGCATCACGACCTTCGATTTCGACGTGAACGGGGACATGCTGGACGAGGAGACGATTCGCCTCCTGGGCACCGCCCGCGAGGGACAGCTCCGCTTTCGTATCGACGTGGAGAGCACCAATGCCGAGGCGCTGGCCGCGTCCGGCCGCAAATCCAACATCTACCAGCTGATGTACAACGTGTCGAAGCTCCTAGAGCACGGGAATGTGGAGATTACCACGGTAATCCGTGCCGGACTTCCTTGTGAGAGCCCGGCGCTGTTCGCCCGTTCCTTCAATAAGGTATATGGGCTTCGGGCAGATTGCATGAAGGTGGAGACGCTCCGACTCCGCAAAGGGACGGAGCTGCGCAAGAACGCAGCGGAATTCGGCTATGCATACTGCAGCCTGCCGCCATACGAGGTGATTGCGAACGATTTCATGCCGGCCATGGATTTGGTTCGCATCCAGAATATCGGGAAGCTCCTCGACCGGTATTTCAATACGGGCGGATTCCAGGAATCGCTGGAGATGATTCAGTCGGATGCGCACATGAAGCCATATGCGTTGCTGGAGGGTCTGGAAGCGTACATTTCGGGGCACAATCTGGAGAAGGAGATGTACAAGGAAGAGAATCTCTACCGAATCCTCTACGGCTATGCGACGCAGCTCTATGACGAGCGCAACGAGACGCTGAAGCTGCCGGTGTTGCAGGAAGTGATTCACAGCGACCTGGAGCAGAATCTTCCGTTAGAACGAGTTAAAGTTTTCGACCGAAAGGGATGGAACATTCATGAATAGACGCAAATTGGAACTGTCGGACAAAATCCGGCAGTTTCTCATCGATAAGAACCAGAAGATGCTCTTCACCGAGCTTTCGTCCGATTACCTGGAAGAGGCGAATCTGGCAGACATACTGACCGGCGTGTCTGTGCCGATTATGCCGGAGGCCCTGTCCGAGCTGTCGAATCTCGTGATTGCGATGGGTATGGCACGGGTCATCGGCGCCGACGAGGATTTCCGCTATGCGGATGCCTACCGGGCATGCCTTGTGCGGCTGTACGGCCGTAACGCCGATAAAGTGATGATTGATGAAGGATCGAAAGCCGGAGAGACAGAGAATTACGAAATTGCCTGCATGTACTTCCGGACAGCGCTTCAGCTGAATCCGAATAGCCGGGACGCGCTCTATCTCTATGGCAGGTCCTGCAATAGTGCTTACGAGCAGGAAGGCAAGGATGAGAATTACGTGGGCTGCTTCAAGGCGCAGGCTATCGATATCTTCGAGGAGCTGACCATCCAGTATCCGGATTTCGATATGGGCTATTATTTCCTGGGCTATCACTACGCGAATCTGGGCCTGTATACCAAAGCGCAACTAAGCTGGGAGAAGTTCATGGAATTAAGCCGCGAGTATCACGCGGATGAAGGCCAGTACATGAATCCGATTCCGGATGATGAGATGCAGGAAATGCGGGAGGAAATCGGCAACCGACTGGAATCCCTGGAGGAAGCGGTGAATATCGAGAATGCCGTGAACCGGATTATGTCCGGCGATTTCCAGACCGGAATCGACGTGCTGACATCGTATGAGTCCGGCCCGTACAGCGAGTGGTGGCCGCTCTGGTATTACCTGGGATATGCGTATGCCGGAATGGGAAATGGCGAGGAAGCGGTCGATGCTTACCGTCATGCCCTGAGGCTAAGCCCGAGCAATACACAGGTGATGGGAGAATTGGTAGAGGTCTACCAGTCCTTAGGCGAGTATGCCAATGCGGAGAAATATATCAATAAGATTCACGTGATCCAGCAAAGCCTGGAGACGGAAACGCAGGAATAGACCGGCCTAGACGGGCATACAGAAAGCATGCTGTAATTTGTGACAGCAAACAATTGACTTACAACATAATGTGGAATATAATGACATCCTAGACAACATCTTGTGGTGCGCGGACCCTCGTGCACCACAGAATGTTGTTACGGGATGTTTTTCTATGGGAACCGATAGAGGGCAGGGCTTACGGCACGAGAGAAGCCACCAGATGATGGGGCGGGTCACGACGGAGCAGAATCCGATTCGATGAGTGATAGAAATACGGATAACGGGGACGACAATAGCGCGTAGGATACGCGAAGAATATATAGGAAACTACAGTAAGAACCCGAACAAGAACAATGGGAACAAGAAGTAAGGAAAGAAGGAGAATGTGTCATGAATGTAATCAAACGGAACGGCTCGGAAGTCGAATTTGATATTTCCAAAATTGAACATGCCATCGCGAGTGCGAACAAACAGGTTCCGGAGAAGCAGCGCATGACACCGATGCAGATTCGCCGCATCGCCGAGAGCGTTACCATCGCCTGCGACAACCTGGGTCGGTCGCCGGCAGTCGAAGAAATTCAGGATATGGTGGAGCAGGGAATCATGCAGCATGGCGCCTATGAGGTGGCCAAGCGTTATATCACCTACCGCTATACCCGTTCTCTCGTTCGTCAGTCCAATACGACGGACGAGAAGATTCTGGCGCTCATCGAATGCAACAATGAAGAGGCGAAGCAGGAGAACTCCAACAAGAACCCGGTAATCAACTCCACGCAGAGAGACTACATGGCCGGCGAAGTCAGCAAGGACCTCACCCGCCGAATTCTGCTCCCGGAGGAAATCGTGAGAGCCCATGAGGAAGGCATCATCCACTTCCACGATTCAGATTATTATGCGCAGAAGGAGCACAACTGCGACCTGATCAACCTGGAGGATATGCTGCAGAACGGCACCGTTATCAGTGAGACGATGATTGAGAAGCCACACAGCTTCTATACCGCTTGCAATATCACCACGCAAATTATCGCGCAGGTAGCCAGCAACCAGTACGGCGGACAGTCCTTCTCCCTGGCGCATCTCGCCCCATTTGTAGAGCAGAGCCGTCAGAAGCTCCGGAAGAGCGTCATCAAGGAGAGAGAAGCCTGTGGCGAATCGATGGATGAGGAAATCATCAGCAAGACAACCGAGTGCCGCCTCAAGGAAGAAGTGAAGAACGGCATCCAGACCATTCAGTATCAGCTGATTACGCTGATGACCTGTAACGGTCAGGCACCTTTCGTAACCATGTTCATGTATCTGGACGAGGTACCGGAAGGTCGCATCCGTGACGACCTGGCCATGTGCATCGAGGAAGTGCTTCGTCAGCGCATTCAGGGTGTCAAGAACGAGAAGGGCGTGTGGATTACACCGGCATTCCCGAAGCTGATCTACGTGCTGGATGAAGACAATATCACGGAAGATTCCAAATATTGGTATCTGACGGAGCTCGCCGCAAAGTGCACCGCCAAGAGAATGGTACCGGACTACATCTCCGCGAAGGTAATGAAGGAACTGAAGAAAGGCGAAGTCTACACCTGCATGGGTTGCCGCTCCTTCCTGACCGTGGAGGATTCCCAGATGCTGCCGAACGGCAAGCACAAATTCTATGGCCGTTTCAATCAGGGCGTCGTGACCATCAACCTGGTGGATGTAGCATGCTCCTCCGACGGTAATATGGAACGCTTCTGGGAGATTCTGGAAGAGCGCTTAGAGCTCTGCCACCGCGCGTTGAGACTCCGCCACGAGAGACTGCTCGGCACGCCATCGGACGTAGCGCCGATTCTGTGGCAGTACGGCGCACTGGCTCGCCTGAAGAAGGGCGAGGTCATCGACCCGCTGCTGTACAACGGATATTCCACCATCTCGCTGGGATATGCCGGTCTGGCCGAGATGTGCTACCGCATGACCGGAAAGAGCCATACGACCGAAGAAGGCCGCGAATTCGCTCTGGCTGTCATGCAGCGCCTCAACGATAAATGCGCTTACTGGAAAGCATCGGAACACATCAGCTATTCCGTCTACGGTACGCCGATGGAATCCACGACCTACAAGTTCGCGAAATGCCTGCAGCGCCGCTTCGGCATCATCCCGCATGTCACGGACAAGAATTACATCACCAACAGCTATCACATCCATGTAGAAGAGAAGATTGATGCCTTCACGAAGCTGGCGAAGGAAGCCGAATTCCAGCAGCTGAGCCCGGGCGGCGCCATCAGCTATGTGGAAGTGCCGAACATGCAGGACAACATTCCGGCAGTTCTCGAAGTCATGAAATTCATCTACGACAACATCATGTATGCCGAGCTGAATACCAAGAGCGACTATTGCTCCGCTTGCGGCTACGACGGCGAGATCAAGATTGTCGAGGACGAGAACAACAAGCTGGTCTGGGAGTGCCCGAATTGCGGCAACCGCAATCAGGATTTGCTGTCCGTGGCCAGAAGAACCTGCGGCTACATCGGTACGCAGTTCTGGAACCAGGGTCGTACGCAGGAAATCCGCGACCGCGTGCTGCACCTGTAGTTCACTCATATTAGCTAAAAATAGAATTGGCCGCTCTATGCAGCGGCCGATTTTGCTAACGGGCGATTCCCGCATCCAGTAATCAATCGAACGAAGCATGAAAAGAACAGGAAGAGAAGCGCCGCAAGGGAAGGACCAAGAAGAGAAGAATCGGATAGGAAATCCAACAGGAGGCCGAAAATGAATTACGGAGAAATCAAGAATTGTGATATTGCGGACGGCATCGGCGTTCGCGTGAGCCTCTTCGTCTCAGGCTGCACCAATCACTGCGAGGGCTGTTTCCAGCCGCAGACGTGGGATTTCGATTACGGTGAGGAATTCACCGAAGAGACCGAAGAATATATCTTGTCGCTCCTAAGACCGTCCTATATCGATGGACTGACGCTCTTAGGCGGTGAGCCTTTCGAGCCTTCGAACCAGCAGGTACTCCTGCCGTTCCTTCGTCAGGTCAAGGAACGCTATCCGGATAAGACCATCTGGGCGTATACCGGTTTCACCCTGGAAGCCCTTCGGACGGAAGGAACCCATTGCCACTGTGATGCCACGGAAGAGATGCTTTCTTATCTCGATGTGCTGGTGGATGGCAAATTCGAACAGAGCAAGAAGGACATTACGCTCCGCTTCCGGGGATCTACCAACCAGCGCGTCATCGATGTGCCGGCGACGCTGGCCTCAGGAGAGATTGTCCCAAGCCCTTATGGGAAGAAGTAAGGAAACTTTACCGGTCCCTTTTTAACGGTCCCTTACAGAGACCAAATAGCAAACCATGCAGATTCCTTCTACTGCAGGAATGGCTCTTGATGGTACGGAATTTGAAGTTTCTTGGATAATGTGGTACGCTTAGGTAACCAATGGCGGTTGCCGCCGTAATGATGAACGGATGAAATGTTGAATCCCGTCATCACGGACTGCGGAACCGCACAGAATCAGCCAAAGGAGGATTGCAAGATGAGTAAGAACAACCCCCCGGAAATGGGACAGAAGCAGGTAAAGGGTCTCGGTAAGACCGCGCTTGGAATGATTGCCGTAGGACTCACATCCGGCATTGCCCTGATTGCGGCAGCAAAGAAGCTGGGCGATGTGATTACCGATGCGGACGAAGAGACGAAGGACGGTAGAGCAGAC
Organism: Oscillospiraceae bacterium; assembly: GCA_963630135.1. Lineage (GTDB taxonomy): Bacteria > Bacillota > Clostridia > Peptostreptococcales > Anaerovoracaceae > Mogibacterium_A. The sequence goes on along the minus strand of CAVGMK010000049.1, from coordinate 7,384 downwards.
GAATAATACGAATTAGCGAATTCCCGGGGCATGTCGTTCAGTTGATGACATGCCCTGTGTGTAATTCTGACAGCTAGGAAAGAACAGGGACAGAAGAAAGACAGAAAGGAAACCGGCCACTTTGATTCGCGACCCGCTTGTCTGAAACAGCAGAGAAGCAACAGAGCGGAAGCGAATGTCCGGCATACGCAGAGGGAAGCGTTCTCTCTACGTGGCCGAGGAATACGAAATCGAAAGAGCATTATGAACACTTACACATCCATCCGACCCGAAACAGTAGAGAAGAAAGCCTCCATCAAGAACAGCTTAACGCGGCTGTTCTTCGTTGCATTGGCGATTCTGATACAGATTAATGTATTTTACTTCCTCCTGATGAGATTGAAGACTGATTATACCTGGATTTCCACCGCTGCCCGTATCCTGGCCCTTCTTCTGTGTATCACCATCTTCAGTATGAACAAGACGCCTTCCATGAAGATGCCATGGTTCATACTGCTCCTGACATTCCCGCTGGCCGGCACGCTGATCTACCTGATGGTCGGAATGAACGGTTCCACGAAGAAGATGAAACACCGGTTCGACACCATCGATAAGACGCTGTTCCGCTTCCTCCCGCAGGAGAACCACGTGATTCCGAAGATGGAAGAATACAATCTGTCGGTGGCCAATATGTCGAAATACATCACCCGGCAGGCGTTCTTCCCGGTCTATGATGACAGCGATATTCAGTTCTATCCTTATGCCACCGACGCGCTGGTCGCTCAGATGGAAGAGCTTCGGAAGGCAGAGAAATTCATCTTCATGGAATACCACGCTATCGAGAACCGGGAGTCCTTTGAAGAGATTAAGGGGATTCTGGCGGAGAAAGCAGCGGCCGGATTGGACGTTCGAATCTTCTACGACGATGTCGGAAGCATTGCCTTCATCAACCGGGACTTCATCCGGGAGATGGAATCCCTCGGCATTCAGTGCCGCGTGTTCAACCCGGTTATTCCGCTGGTCAATCTGTTCCTCAACAACCGGGATCACCGGAAGATTACCGTCATTGACGGTAAAGTCGGTTTCACCGGTGGATATAACCTGGCCAACGAGTATTTCAACATCACGCATCCGTACGGATTCTGGAAGGACACCGGTGTCAAGATTACCGGCAACGCCGTTCGGAACCTGACCATGATGTTCCTGGAGATGTGGAATGCGATTCGGGAGACAGACAAGGATGACGTGGAATTCCTCAAATTTTTCCCGATTCTGCCGAAGAATCAGAAGGAACCGGGAACTTTCATCCAGCCGTATGGCGATACGCCGCTGGATTCGGAGCACGTAGGCGAGAACGTCTATCTCAACCTGATATCCGCGGCGGAGAAATACGTATGGATCTTCACGCCATACCTGATTATTACAGATGAGATGAACCGGACGATGGGACTTGCCGCCGAGCGCGGCGTCGATGTCCGCATTATCACGCCGGGCATCCCGGACAAGCGGACCATCTACCGTATCACCCGGTCGCACTACCAGCGACTGGTTGTCGATGGCGTTCGCATCTTCGAGTACACGCCGGGCTTCTGCCATGCGAAGCAATGCGTCTCCGATGACAAGGTGGCACTGTGTGGCACCATCAACTTCGACTTCCGAAGCCTCTATCACCACTTCGAGGACGGCGTCCTGTTCGCCAATTGCGAAGCGGTGGAGGCGGTGAAACGGGACTTCGAACATTGTTTCCCGCTCTGCATGGAAGTGACCAAGCAGTACCGGAAGCCGCAGAACCTGCTACAGCGGGGCTGGAACAATATCCTGCGGCTGTTCTCTTCGCTTCTGTGATGCTGTACGCTTCGGCAGATGGGTCGGAAACGGATGTGCTATGAATTTGCTTTTAGCGGAGCCAGCTTCGCCATGATGAAGGCCAGCAGCATCGTCAGAATGATGTCCGGGAAGGTGTTCCCCAGGACGAAATCCACTGTCATGAGGTAGCGGTAGAGGAAGAATCCCACCAGCCACACCAGCAGGTTCGGGAAACTGTACTCCATGGAATCGGCGTTTCGGCCCAGAATGAAGTCTACAATCATGATAGCAATCATCGGGGCGAAGACGGAGCCGATGAAATACAGGAAATTTGTGATGTTATCCATCGGGAAGAGCATCGCGCAGACGGTGCCGACGATGGCAACGGCGATGCCCATTGTCTTGCCGGAAATCCGGGCGGTCAGCGTCTCGGCGGAAATGCCGGCGGAGTAGGCGTCCAGGAAGGTGGTCGTTACCGTCGAGAAGATGACGATTAACAGACCCACCAGGCCCAGTCCGGCGCGAAGCATGATGACCGAGATGTCCGTGGTGCCGGCAAAGAGGGCGGCGCCCATCCCGATGATGTACATCCAGCAGCTGACGATGCCGTAGGTGACGGCACTGGTGAGGGTGGCGGCGAATGGTTTCTCTGCCTCTTTCGTGTAATCGGCAACCAGTGGCATCCAGGAGAGCGGCATGGCAACGGCGAGCTCGACTGCTGCGCCGAAGGTCATACCGTCTTCCGAGGCAGCGGACATGGTGTTTCCGCTGAAGAAGATGACCTTACAGAGAATCAGCGTCAGGATGAAGAGGGCGGCCATCGTGATGGTGTTGATTCTGCCCAGATTGGTGATGCCAATCTTGATCCAGAGGACAATCAGAAGCCCGATGACCAGCGCCCAGAACCAGACACCGGTGCCGATGATGGCGTTCGCCGAGAGTGCGCCGTCGTAGATCATGATGGCGGTCCAGCCGATGAGCTGGATGACGTTCATCAAGGCGAAGAAGAGGGCGCCCTTCTGTCCGAAGCTCATCTTCGTGGTCTCCAAGGCGCTCCGGCGCGCCTTGCCGCCGATATAGCCGGCGGCGAAGAGTAGCAGGCAGCCGATGATGTGGCCAATCAGGATGGTAATCAGTGCGGTCCTTAGTCCCAGGTCGGCGAAATACGTTCCGGTCAGGATCTCCGCAATGGAGACGCCGGCGCCGAACCAGATCATTCCATTCTCTAGTAGATTCGTGCGATGTTCCATTCTAATATTCTCCTTCCACTGCATAAGCATGATCCATCGGCCCTTTGCCGCTACCCAGATCCAGCATGGCGGCCAGTGCGCCGGAAATGTAGCGTTTGGCCGCATCGACGGAATCCTCGAGCGTCTTTCCCTTCGCGAGGTTCGCCGCGATAGCGCTGGACAAGGTGCATCCGGTGCCGTGGGTGTTCGGGTTGTCGATTCGCTTGCCCCGGAACCACTGAAGCCCGTTACCGGAGCACAGCAGATCGTTGGCGTCGTTGAGGTCGTGCCCGCCTTTGAGGAGCACGGCGCAGCCGTATTTCTCGTGAATCATCTTTGCCGCCGTCTCCATATCCGCCGGGCTGTGAGTCTCCATGCCGCTTAAGACTTCGGCTTCCGGGATATTCGGGGTGCAGAGAAGTGCCAGTGGAAGCAGGCGTTCTTTCAAGAACTGCACAGCATCCTCCGATATCAGGCGGGCGCCGCTGGTGGCCACCATCACGGGGTCTACGACGATGTTCTTCGCCCGGTATTCAGTGAGCTTATCCGCAATCACCTCGATGAGGTCTGCGGCGGACACCATGCCAATCTTGACGGCATCCGGATATATATCCTCGAACACGGCGTCCAGCTGGTGTGCAAGAAAATCCGGGGTGGAATTTAGGATGTCGCGGACGCCGGTGGTGTTCTGAGCAGTAAGGGCGGTAATCGCGCTGGTGGCGAATACGCCATTGACCGTCATGGTCTTGATATCTGCTTGAATTCCGGCGCCTCCGCCGGAATCACTGCCGGCGATCGTCAAAGCTGTCTTCTTCTTCATAGATTTCTCCTTTCTCATTACAACAATGAATTACAGCGATGAAGTTTTGTAGCGCGACCCGAGGTGGTGCCCCCAACGGGCCGCGTGTTGACGTATATTTAATTGTCTATTTAATTGTCGTATGCCGATTGCCATCACCTTCGGAATCGGCGTTATCGCGAGGAGTGGCGGGATGCCACCATTGCCTCAGTTACCTTGCGGAGTCTCTTCGTGGCCTCTGGGATATCTTTCTGTCCGAAAATGGCGCTGATAACGGCGATGCCGTCAATCCCGGAGCCGGCAAGCGATGGCGTGTTCTCTTCGGTGATGCCGCCAATCGCTACCACCGGGATGTGAACCGCTTCCGTGATGGCGCGTAGCATTTCGTGGGTGACCGGCTTGGCATCGTCCTTGGAACCGGTAGGGAAGACCGCGCCGACGCCAAGGTAATCCGCGCCGTGTGCTTCTGCCCGGAGGGCTTCCTGGACGGTACCGGCGGAGACGCCGATAATCTTATCCTCGCCCAGCAACTCCCGGACATTGCCGGCTTCCATGTCGGACTGACCGACGTGAACACCGTCCGCATCCATCTCCAGCGCAATCTGCACGTTGTCATTGATGACAAAAGGCACGTGGTACTCCCGGCAGAGGGCCTTCAGTTCCTTCGCCTCTTCCAGGAATGTGGCATCGTCCAGGTTCTTCTCGCGGAGCTGCACGAAGGTCGCACCGCCCTCTAAGGCTGCCCGGACGACGTTCGGCAGGGTCTCATTTGCTTGCAGCCAGTGACGGTCGGTGACGGCGTAGAGCAGGAGGTCCGCCGGCGTTATATTGTGCCGGGTGATGGTATTTCGCAAGGTGATTTCGGCGGAATGGCCATCATAGGCGACGTTATTCTGCGAAAGCTCATCGCCGGATGAACTTTCACATGCACTATCCGCCTGCGTTAAGGCGTCACGAATGGATGAATTATCGGATTTCATATTTCGCTCCTTCTTCCAGCTTGGCGCCGGTCATGTGATAGAGGGCATCGATGATGCGGTTCCGGTAAGTGGAATTGCCGTCGCCATCCTGCATGCGGCTCCAGGCAATCTCACCGGCGAGACCCATGGCGCATACCGCAGCGGCAGCGGCTTCCAGCGGGGAATCCGGGTTGGCCACCAGGAAAGCGGTCATCATGCCGGAGAGCTGGCATCCCGTTCCGGTGATGCGGCCCATCTCCGGGCGGCCGTTCCGAATGACGAAGCATCGGTCGCCGTCGGTCACCAGATCGATAGCGCCGGTGACCGCAAGGATGCTGCCGCAGGATTTCGCGAAGGCCTTGATGGAATCGATGCTGCCCTGCAGATTCTCCTCTGTAACGGCATCTGCGATATCGGCATCCACGCCCTGTGTCGTGCCGCTTCCGCTGGCCAGCGTCTTAATCTCGGAGATGTTGCCACGCACGACGGCCGGCCGCAGCTCTTTCAGAATCCGAAGCGCCGTCTCCGTGCGAAGCGTGCTGGCGCCGGCGCCAACCGGATCTAAGAGAATCGGGTGGCCGAGCTCTGCCGCTTTGCTTCCGGCGGCGAACATGGCCGGAATGGTGCGGCTGTTCAGTGTGCCGATGTTGATGTTGAGTCCGCCGCAGATGGCCGTGATTTCGACGGCATCCTCCGGGTCGTCGGCCATAATCGGACTCCCGCCGATGGCCAGGATGACGTTGGCGACGTCATTGACGGTGACGTAATTGGTGATGTTGTGGACCAGCGCGCTCCTTTCGCGCAGGTTGTCCAGTTGTTCTTGGAACATGAGTGTCTCCTTTCTTCTTCGAGCAATGAGTAAGAATGGAAAGCGTAAGAATCCGATCAAATGAAAAGGCTGTGTCAAATAAATTGACACAGCCCGAAGCTTCTTTCATTTCCCTACGTTGGCATTATCCAAATCAGGTTATGGGTCTAAGTCAATCCTTACTCTCAGCCCTTGCGAGCTCCCCGTTATTTAATTGCACGAACCTATTATACTCGCTTGCTCCCGGATTGCAACCCTCGCCCGGCAGAATCCGCGGCGCCTCGTCGAAATGCATTGCGTCTCCGAAGGAATTCCATTCTAGCGGTATCTATCATATTCCTTGACGATGCATCCCGCTGCCTTAGCGGCGTCTATGGCAAAAGAAGAATCCTCATACACCAGCGCTTCCGATGGATCCACCTGCATCTCCTGACATACCACCCGGAAAATCTCCGGATGATCCTTGGACAGCCCCATCTCGCTGGTGATAAAGAGCCGCTGGAAATAGTGCAGGATGCCCGTTCGCTGAAGACCGGCTTCAATCATGTTGCGGGGGGAGTTGGTGAGGATAATCATCGGTTTTCCTTCCTTCGCCACCTCCTCCAGCTCTTCTTCGATGCCCGGGAAGAGCTCCAGATCATTCTTGTAATGCCAGAGCACCCGCTCCATGATGCCGTCGAAGGTCTCCTGATAGGTTCCGATATCGAAATGGTCGGACAGATACTGCGTCGCCTCCGGGTAGGTCATCGGATCTAAGATTTCCGCCAGATCCGGCGGCGGTGTGATTCCCAGACTCTCGATGTAATCGCTGCTGATGTTCTCCCACATTCTCATGGAATCCAGCAATGTCCCATCGCAGTCAAAAATATGTAGCTTAATTGTCTGATTTTCCATCTGTCCCTCGAAATCCCTTTCTTCTATTCCGCATACGTGCGAATCAGTTCGCGGATGACCTTCACTGCAGCATCCATTCCTTCAATGGTAATGTGCTCATACGGCCCGTGGTACGCGTGACCGCCGGTTCCCAGGTTCGGGCAAGGCAGTCCCATGAAGCTGAGATTGCTTCCGTCCGTACCGCCGCGCACCGGAAGGATAATTTCCGGAACGCCGGCTGCCTCGCAGGCGCGCTTCGCATTCTCCACGGTCTCCGGATAATCCCGGATAATCTCTTCCATGTTCCGGTACTGGAGCCGAACTTCCAGATCCACGGTGCCCTCACCGTAGCGTTCGTTCAGGAACTGCGCCGCCTGGAGCATGATGCGCTCTCTGTTCTCGAGAATGGTTGCGTCGTGGTCTCTCAAGAGGTAGGTCATTGTTGCTTCGCCGACGCTTCCGTTAATCTGCGTCAGGTGGAAGAAGCCGTCGTATCCGTCTGTCCGCTCCGGCCGCTCTGCCGCCGGCAGTAAGCTGTCGAATTCCATCGCTACCAGTGCCGCATTGACCATGATACCCTTGGCGGAACCCGGATGAACATTGGTTCCATGAACCGTAATTCGGGCCTGCGCCGCATTGAAGGTCTCAAATTGAATCTCGCCCTCTGTGTCACCGTCCAGCGTGTAGGCGTACTTCGCGCCGAACTGCTCCACATCGAAGCATTCGGTCCCCATGCCGATTTCCTCATCCGGAGTGAAAGCAATGCTAATCGGCCCGTGAGGAATGTCCGACAGGTCCTCCACGGCGGTGATGATCTCCGCGATTCCGGCTTTGTCATCGGCGCCAAGGATTGTAGTGCCATCAGAAGTAATCAGGGTGCGTCCCTGGAGGCTCGCAAGATGCGGGAACATCTCCGGGGAGAGAACCAGGT